>CACZSC010000109.1 GCA_902783755.1 uncultured Ruminococcus sp.
TATATGTCCTGACGGTCACTCTGTCTCCCATCACGGATTCAAGATATTCCCTTCCCCTGTCATGTCCCCGGACCCAGTCGCTGGTCTCCGGAGGCCTGTCGTTTATGAAGGCGATGTTCAGGTGCCCGGGCAGCGTCACAGCCCCGATGATCCGGTTTATGAGGCCTTTGCTCTCGGGCTCGGGTTCCGTGTTCACGTTGATGGGTCTTTCCGCAGTCAGGGCCTCAGCGTCGGGGATGATCCCGGATATGGCAGTCTGGAGCTTCTGCGGGCTCATCTCCTTGATTTCCTCAAGTCTGTATACCTGGAGCAGAGTCAGGAATATATCGCTGTCGTTCACAGCAGACCGGTCGTATCTGAGCTGGGAAAGGCCGGCCGAGAAAACGGCCTTCGCCGCCCTGAGGCTCTTCTGTTCCTCATCCGTCCATACGTGATCCTCATCGAACCCGAGGGCCGCCTGGAACCTTTGGTATGACCCGGGCCTGCTGAAGAAGAACTGGTAGGAATGGCTGAGCCTGTAGAAATCCAGGAATTCATAGTACAGCCTGATCTCGGCGCTGTCCGACCACTCCGGCACCACGCGGGTAACCACGGCAGGCATGGTCTCCGCGCCGAAACTCTTCATGACCGACACTCTCTTGTTGCCTTCAAGGACGAAGAACCTTCCGAGATATTCATATACCTTTATCGGATCGTGGAATCCCTCTTCCGTGAGGTCCGCGTCGCACAGCATTATCCACTTGGCGCCGAACTCGCTGTCTGCAGGAAGCAGAGGCATGAAGTTCGCGGCAAAGGCGTTCCTTCTTCCGGCGGTCTTCGTGCCGACTATCCTGTCCGCCGGTATCTCGGCAGAGCCTATCTCGACTTTCCCGGCAATAAATCTCTCGTCCAGTATCTCGTCAAGGACCTGAAGATAGGGATACTCGCCCCTTGACACACGGTCATGATAGCATTTCTGGCCGGCTCTCAGCGCCTGGCCGTAGATCTGCAGGGCTTCGTTAACTGACATATCCCGTCCTCCCGTCTCATTTTTCTTTCATTATACCAGTTAGCGCCCCTGTAATGCAACAAGCCCGCTGCATCAGCCTGGACGAAAATTTGCATTTAGCATTCAAAGGTAGTATAATCTAGAAAATCTTTCATTATGGAGAATGCATATGCCGTTCGATCCGAAACCAACCAAATATCCTTTTCCGGAGATCACAGACAGACATTATCTTGTGGTGAAAAAGGACCGGGGCATCAAGATAGACAAGGACTATCCCTATCTCGACCGTTCCCTCGGGCTCAGGATCGCCCAGGCTTTCACGCGGCTGGGACTGACGCTCATCGCATTTCCCGTCAGCATCATATACATAGGACTGAGAATCAAAGGAAGAGAAAATATACGGAAGCACCGTGAGATACTGAAGAACGGAGTGATCTCCTGTTCCAACCACGTACATATGTGGGACTTCATTTCCGTGCGCAAGGCAGTTCGCCACTTCAATCCAAACCTTCTGGCCTGGGACAGGAACCTCAACGGCGAGAATGGCACCCTCATAAAGCTCGTCGGCGGCATCCCCATCCCTGTGAACGATCTCAAGGCATCCACTGTGTTCCTGCGCGTCACTGAAAACCTTCTCATGGACAAGGGATGGCTCCACATATACGCCGAAGGCAGCATGTGGGAGTACTACCAGCCCATAAGGCCCTTCAAACCAGGCATCGGATACTACAGCGTGAAGACCGGCAAGCCCGTGCTTCCCCTGGGATTCTCGTACAGGGAACCGAGCTGGATTAGGAAAAACATATTCAGACAGCCGGCCGCCATCACACTGACGGTAGGAGAACCGCTGTACCCGGATACGAGTCTTCCCAAAAGTGAAAGAGAGAAAGATCTCATAATCCGCTGTCACCGGGAAGTATGCAGGCTGGCTGGGATAGATCCCGATGAGAACATTTATCCCCCGGTATTCGACAACACAAAGAGAATAGACTATTACCCCCTGGAGGCAAACTGATGAAAAACAAAAAAGGATTCACCATTCCGATTATTCTGGCGGTCGTATTCGCCCTTCTGTTCATCGCCCTTATACTCATCGTGAAGACAGTTAACGTCGCGGCCGTCGGCCCTGCAGGCACAGAAGTGGGGCTCTCAGCCGTGAACAGCGCGGTGCATGACAGATTCGGCTACGACGCGCTGTTTGAGAAGATATCGAAATACATAGGCTACGCTGCGATCCTCGTGGTGGCGCTTTGTGCGGTCCTGGCCCTGGTGCAGCTCATAAAGCGGAAGTCCATCCTCAAAATAGACGGAGAGCTTCTCGCTCTGGGCGGCGTATTTGCCATAACGGCCGGGCTCTACGCCCTGTTCGAGGTTGCAGTCGTGAATTTCAGGCCGGTGCTTGAAGAAGGTCAGACTTTTCCCGAGGCCTCCTTCCCGTCATCCCATGCGATGCTGATCGCCGTAGTCTTCATCGCCACGGCCGTATTCGTCCACAAGCATCTTCTGGCAGACAAGCCGGTGCTCAGGAACATAATCGTGTTCGCACTTTCCCTCATAGGAGTGACAGGCGTGTTCTGCAGGTTCTTCTCCGGAGTTCACTGGCTGTCTGACATCATAGGCGGGATACTCGTGAGCCTTGCCCTGATCTTCCTGTACTACGCCATAGTGCGGCTGATCGAAAGCCGCAGGGCTGCGTGAAGGAAGACCCGAAATATTATAAATGTAATAATGACGATAATTCAGCCGATTTGCAGTCTTTCATTGTAAACCGGCTGATTTTATTGTATAATGTGCATATAAATCTATATACGAGAGGTCACAAAATGCCGAAAGAAGTCAATCCGAGGATACACGTGAACGAACGTGATTATCCCATAACCGACCATCACTGCGACGACCCGGAAAAAGCCAAACTGATAAAGAAGCTTGCCGTCATGATAACCGACAATATACCGAGAAAGCTCAGCGGTATGAAGGAGAACCACATGGATTTCTGGATCCTGGACCGTCTCCTGACAAAAGAAGAAGTCAAATTCATGCTGAGCTTCAAGAAAAGGCGCGTCGGCCTTGTGACGAAGGAGCTTGCTGAACGGAACGGGCTCTCCGAGGAGGAGACCCAGAAGATCATCGACCGTCTCATAGGCATAGGCATCCTTGAGCAGAACAGGGACAACCCGGACCATCACATCCAGTACTGGGTGCCGAAGTGGGTCGTGGGCTCCGGCGAATACATGGTCGAGCACAAGACCCTTCCGGACGAGCATCCCGAAGTCGCCACCATGTTCAACCTGGCTCCGCAGGAACCTCTTGAGTTCGCTTCGAAACTGGTACCGCCCGGAGGCGCCGGCATCGGCATGCACGTGATCCCCGTGGAAAAGGCAATAAACACCTGCTCCACCAGCGTGAGCATCGAATATCTCTCCCACTGGCTCAACAAGAACGACAAGTTCTGCACAATGGTCTGCGCCTGCAGGAAAGCGCAGCGCATCCGCGGCGAAGGCGTTGGTGACATCGAGGGTCAGATGTGCATAGGCGTGGGAGACATCGCAGAATTCCTTGTCGAGACAGGTAAGGACGCGAAATACGTCACACGTGAAGAAGTGATGGAGATCCTTGAAAGAGCGGAACGCAAGGGATATGTGCATCAGATCACCAACCTTGACGGCCCGGAGCGCATCGTAGGCATATGCAACTGCTCAGCGGGAAGCTGCTACGGGCTCCGCACCTCCCAGCTCTTCAACACTCCCAACATGTCAAGATCTGCCTACCGGGCCCATGTTGACAGGGAAAAATGCGTGGCATGCGGAAAGTGCGTGGAAGTATGCCCGGCGGGAGCCGCAAGACTGGGACAGAAGCTGTGCAAGGCAGACGGTTCCAGGGTAAGATATCCCATGAGGGAACTTCCGGACGACAATGTGTGGGGAGAGGACAGATGGGATCCCGATTACAGGGATACCAACAAGATAAACTGTTATGACACGGGCACATCCCCGTGCAAGACCGCATGCCCGGCCCACATAGCCGTCCAGGGGTACATCAAGATGGCTGCGGAAGGCAGGTACGCCGATGCGGTGAAGCTCATAAGGCAGGACAACCCGTTCCCTGCTGTCTGTGGAGCCGTATGCAACAGAAGGTGCGAGGACAGATGCACGAGA
>CACZSC010000110.1 GCA_902783755.1 uncultured Ruminococcus sp.
CCGGGATATTCTCCGCGAACCACAGCACATCAGAAAACCTGCACACCGGGCTGCGCCAGTGGTCATAGTTCTCCAGCAGAGGAGCAATGCCCGCATCCCTGCACATCTTCGCTGCCGTCCCTATGCATGTGAGGAAGTTCTCCTTCTCTCTTTCATGCAGCTCCCTGTTTCCCGGATCTGTGTAGAACCCAGGGATTATCAGAGCTCTCGGGCATCTCAGCCTGACAGCGGTATGTATATGCCGTATGACTTCGTCCGGATCAAGGGATCCGTTGCTGAAACTGTATTCGTTGTAAACGGAGGTGATCTCGTACCCGTTCCTCAGGGCAGACTCAAGTTCCTCCCCGTATTCCAGGTATTCTCCCACACATATCTCCAGGCCTTCCGCGCCTCTTCTGCGGAATATGTCCAGCAGCTGCCCTATACCGAGCCCGCTTTCCCTGGACGCTGCTATAACGTTACCAAAAAAAATTGCGATTCTCACGTCAGACCTCTATTTCACTTTACGGAATATGATCTCCGGCAAAGGCCCCGGAGCATCCAGTATTATCATCCTTGTCCTGACACAGCCTCCGGCGTACTCGAACCTGGTCAGACCATCCCATTCAGTCACAGACGGATCCCCGTCAGCAATGATCAGGCTCCCGCCGCTTTTCGGCCTCAGTACATGGATCTTTTTCTTTTTCCCGTCAAGGGTTAGTGTATCATTCCTGACGGTGAACTCATGGTATCCGCTGCCGTCCTTCCAGGTGCCCTGAAGTTCATCCAGTATCTCATCGGCGATATCGTAATTGCCGAATCTTGAATTCTGGGTCTTTCTGAGGACGGTCCTGCTCTCGCCGGTTATGGGGAACATTTCGGTGAAGGTCAGTTTGCCGTCCGCATACTCGAGCCCCGTAACGTCGGCATATACCCGGGCATCGCCCGCATAGCTCATACCGGTCTTCGCAGGCTTCAGGACGACAGATCCGCCTTTATTCTCCTTCCTGAAGGTAGTTTCAAGGACGGGAGCATTCCTCCAGAGGATCACAAGCTTCTTTCCGCTTATCTCGATCCTTGTGCCCAGCACCCCGGGCTCCTCCCAGGCTCCGTCAAGTTCCTTTGAATATCTGATCATGATCCCTCCGTCAGTGCTTCGTCGTCATTTCCAGCTGTATATTGAAGAATCCCCGGCTTATCTGATACGGCAGCAGCCTGTCGCTTCTGACCGTTATTTCCCTGCCGTCCCGGAAAACGAACTCCAGAGTCTCGTTAGCCCCTCCCCCGTATCCGTTCCCGGGAAGGTCCTTCCAGGCAAAGAGACGGCATTTTTCTATGTTTTCCTTTATTACAGAAACCGTATCTGCACTTACTTCTTTAGTGCTCTCGTAGACATGCACGTCGAACCTGCTCTTCTTCCGGTTTGTACCGGTGCCGTCTCCGTTCAGCGTCAGCTCCGCTTTCGTGAATCCGCCGCCAGCCCGGTCTTCGGAAAACCTTATGGAAGCAAGATCGCCGACATCAGGCAGTTCCTGCCTTTCGCCTTTCATGGCATTCTCGAAAAACTCCGCGATCCTGACTCCCGCCTCATAGGTAAGGACCGGGGACTGGTTGTTGGAATAGCTTATCTTTTCTCCGTCCTCATAGCATATGCTGACGGTCCCTCCGAAATTCTCTAGAAGGCCGTAGGTATGGGACTGGTATCCGTTCCGGTCCGCCAGCCTGCATTCCCTGACCAGCCGGCATAGCTTTGGAAATATGTTCTCTTTAAGGAGAGCCGCTGACTGTGTCTTTTCGTCCCGCCTCCTGGATCCGTTACCCGTTTCGAGAAAAACAAAGGATCCTTTTCCGGCGGGGACCGCGAAAGCGGACACATAAGCGATATCCGGCCGCCTCACGTCTGCTGAGCTTTGATGACCCAGAGCCGACGTTGCGTCAAACAGTATCATGTTCTCTGAACGGATCTCCTTCGGAGCTTTCGTATCCAGAGTCGTGCTCGTTCCGCCGCACATCTCGGGATCTCTTTCCCTGATCACGACGATCCCGTCCGGATCTTTTTTCGCTTCATCCGGCTTAGGCTTTTTCCGTAAATTGCGCATGGAGAACCCCCCCGTCTAGTCGATTATCTCACAGTCTCCGAGGATATCCGGTCTGTTCCGCAGCGAATCCCCTTCTCCAAGTTCGCGGATGACCCTGCAGGGCACTCCCGCCGCGAAGGAGTTTGCCGGGATCGAACGGGTAACGACGCTCCCTGCGCCTATAACGCAGTTGTCGCCTATCGTCACTCCGGGACACACGACCACGTTTGCCCCGAACCAGCATCTGTCACCTATGTGCACGGGCTCGGCCCAGCAAAGGCCGGCCGTGCTGCCGTCAGGCAGTCTCAGAGCCTTTCTCTCGTCAGCCAGCATCGGATGGCATGGCGTAACGATGGTGCAGTTCGGGCCGAAATTGCAGTACTCGCCTATTGTCACTTCGGCGTCGTCCTGACAGGTGAAATTGAAATTGATGAAAGTGCCCTTCCCTATCCTGGTGTGTATTCCGTAGTGGAATGTGACAGGTCCCTGGATGCGGATCCCCTCGCTGAGCTCCCCGAGGATCTCTTTCAGTACCCTTTCCCGCTCTTCCGTCTGGTCTTCGTAGAGTTTGTTGAAGTCTATGTTGAGATTGTGTGTTCTGAGTTTCCGCTCTTTGCGCCACGGCTCAGCCGGACTGAAGAGCTTCCCTTTTCCGTTGTTCAGCATACTGCATCTTCCTTTTTACATTTGTAGAACTCGTGGCAGTGAGATCACCACGCCCATACCCGCTGCGTTTCTATCGAAGGAAAGAACTGTCTCATCTCTTCCCAGAAATTACAGCCTATGACCTCCAGAAACTTGCCTTCTGTGTCGCATTCCGTTCCGGTGTTTTCCGTCACGGAAACCGTTCTGTGACGCAGTTTCGTTCCGTCATATACGAGATAGCTGCCGTCCTCGAGCCCCAGTTCTATCCCGAAATCGTTCTGCCAGTAGTAGTCTGTGTGGTAGTAGTGGACCGTAAGCTCCATCGAGTCCAGTTTTTCCGCGAGCCTGCTGACCTCACTGTCCGGCAGTTCTTCCGTATCATACCCGAG
>CACZSC010000111.1 GCA_902783755.1 uncultured Ruminococcus sp.
CAAGTTCGAGAGCGACGGCTTCGCCCTTGCCCTTGAAGACGACCATCTGCATTTCAATATCGGAAACGGCACGGAATACGCGTACGCCAACTTCCTACTGCCGGAGGACTACAGGGATGGCTGGGTCCATGTCGACCTCATAGTCGACCGCGACAGCGAAAAAGTCAGCCTGTGCTACGACTTCGGCGACATCCAGACCTTCGAACTTCCCGACAACATGAAGGGCGTGTCCTTCAACGGAAAGATGCGCGGCATCAACTTCGGATCTGACGGTTCCGGGAACTACTTCATCAAGCTTCCCGCGAACCTCGACGATATAGTCATCTTCAACCGCGCGATCACGGCCGAGAACATCGCGACTCTCGCTTCCTACTACGGAATCAAATAACTGATACTGCCCTGACTGGAAGGGAAAATGGTATATAAGATAATAGCGGCGGCCGCCCTGGTACTGGTCTTCATATACAACCTGGTCATAAAGATCATGGGCTGGAAGTCCGGTGACCGGCCGGTGCCGGAATGCGTCTCCGACGTATACGATCCCGGGACCTACATAAAAAGGAAACAGTACAACGCGGAAAAGAGCAGGCATTCCATATTCGCGCTCTGCGTGACTCTCGTCATAGAGCTTGCGCTTCTCCTCAGCAATGCCTATGCAGCCTTCGCGTCCCTGTTCCCGGACAATGATTACCTGAGACTGATCGCGGTGGTCCTGCTCATGACACTGTCGTCGATCCCCGTGATCCCGTTCGAATACTATGACACCATGGTCATAGAGGCGAAGTACGGGTTCAACAGGACATCGAAAAAGACATTCTGGATCGACCAGATCAAGAACTTCATCATCTCCGTGATCCTGACGACGGGTATCGCCATCATCCTTATGCTCATACACAAGGCGCTGGGAGACTGGCTCATCCTGGTGTTCGCCGGAGTCATGGTGCTGTTCGTCCTTGCGATCACATTCCTGTTCCCGGTGCTCAGCAAGATCTTCAACAAGTTCAAGCCCCTCGAAGAGGGAGAGCTGAGGACCAAGCTCATTGAGATGCTGGAGAAGCACGGATACAAGGTAAGGGACATAAAGGTCATGGACGCGTCCAGGCGCACCACAAAGTCCAACGCTTACTTCACCGGATTCGGCAAGATGAAGACCATCGTGCTTTACGACACTCTGGTGGAGGCCATGGAGCCGGACGAGATCTGCGCCGTGTTCGCCCATGAGATGGGGCACGGACTGCATAAGGACACGCTGAAGAACCAGATAATAACGGTGTTCCAGATGCTCATCATAGGAGTCCTTGCCTGGCTGACTCTGAGAAATCCCGATATATTCACCGCTTTCGGGTTCGACAGGATCAATTACGGCTTTGCCGTGCTCCTCATAATGGCCGTGGAATTCGCCCTCATATCCCCGCTGTTCATGCTCATCGCGAACGCGGTGTCGAGAAAGGCTGAATACAGGGCGGACGAACAGGCGGTGAAAGAGGGGTATGCGGAGCAGCTGGTATCGGCATTAAAGAAGCTTGCAAGACAGAATTTCAGCGACCTGTCGCCGCACCCGGCGCTGGTGCTGCTGGAGTATTCGCATCCGACCCTTGCCCAGAGGGTTGAGGCAATAGAGAAACTCTCAAAGGAGAATAAGAAATGAAAAAGTATGTATTTGTCGGGTCGTCAATCAGAGCTTACTGGATGTACGGCAGGCCGATGATGAACGAGCTGGCCGACGTATGCGAGATGTGCGGGGTATATGACATAAACCCGGGAAGGGCCCATGTCTTCTCGGAAAAGCTCAACGGGATGCCGGTATTCGGGAGCTTTGATGAGATGGTGAACACCGTCAGGCCGGATTACGTCATCGTGACCACCGTTGACGCCTACCAC
The DNA here is from genome assembly GCA_902783755.1 of uncultured Ruminococcus sp. GTDB lineage: Bacteria > Bacillota > Clostridia > Oscillospirales > CAG-272 > UMGS1696. The sequence goes on from CACZSC010000111.1 coordinate 1,882, forward strand.
AGCGACTATATCATCCGGGCGCTGGAACTGGGATGCAACGTCATCACGGAGAAGCCCATGACCATAAGCGAGGACAGGTGCAACGCCATCCTCGAGGCAAAGGCGAAATACGGCAAGGAGGTCATAGTCACCTTCAACTACAGGTTTGCTCCGTACAAGACGAAGATCAAGGAGCTGCTGGATTCCGGTATTATCGGAGACATCTACAGCGTCCATTTCGAATGGATGCTTGACAGGGTAAAGCAGTTCGACGCCCACGGTACCAGCTATTTCAGACGCTGGAACGCAAGGATGGCAAAATCCGGTGGCCTTCTGGTCCACAAGGCGACACATCACTTCGACCTGGTCAACTGGTGGATCGGACAGAAGCCCAGCAGGGTATC
>CACZSC010000112.1 GCA_902783755.1 uncultured Ruminococcus sp.
ACAGGATCGAGAACAACAACTTTGCCGTCATTAATGAACTGACATTTGGCAAGGAAGGTTCCGGGAGTGATAGAGACGGTTCATTCCGCCCGGATATTACGATCCTTGTTAACGGGATTCCGTTGGCCTTTCTCGAAGTGAAGCATCCAAATAATGAGGGCGGCATCCAGGTCGAGTTTAACCGCATGCTCAACAAACGTCTGGACAGGCCTGAGTACAGAAAATTTTTTAATATGCTGCAGGTGGTATGCTTCAGCAACAACATGGAATATGAGGATGAAGATGATTCCGCGATGGCGGAGGATGTCAGGGCGGGATCATTTTATACGACGCCGAATGGGTTCCGGACAACGTTTTCCTTCTTCCGGGAAAAAACTACAAAAACGACAGGCTTTATTGATATCCCCATGGATAAGATAAAAGCAATATTGAAGGATAACCATTACAATCCTTTTGAGGCGGATACACCGGAGTTCTACACGAATCTGGAACTGAACACTCCCTGCAACAGGTTTGTCACTTCCCTTTTTGCTAAAGAGCGTATCTGCTACTTCCTTCGCTATGGTATCACATATGTGAATGGAACCGTTCCTGAGAAGCACATCATGCGTTATCCGCAGTATTTTGCTTCGGTTGCCCTTCAAAAACGCCTTGATAACGGAGGCAAGTCGGGAATCATCTGGCATACGCAAGGATCCGGAAAGACAGAACTGGCCGCTTTTTCTGCCAGGATCCTCCGGGATTATTATGCGAAAAAGGCTGTCACGGCCCGGTTTTATTATGTTGTAGACCGGCTTGATCTCCTGACTCAGGTAAGCGGCGAGATGTCGAAGCGTGGACTGAACGTAATCAACGTGAACAGTAAGGCTGAGTTTGAGAAGGAATTGAATAAGCCTGTGTCAGATCATGTAGCCACCACCACGGACGGAGAAATCACGGTTGTGAACATCCAGAAATTTGATGATGAGATGCCGGTGGCTAAGAATGATTATAATGCCAGGATTCAGCGTGTAATATTTATTGATGAAGCGCATAGAAGTTATCGCACGGACGGAGAATTCTTTAAGAACCTGCTTCTCGTTGACCGGGATGCTGTCTATGTTGCACTTACCGGTACGCCGCTTCTATCAAAGAAAGAACGATCTAACCTGAAGTTTGGTGATTACATCCACAAGTATTTTTACGATAAATCCATTGCGGACGGCTATACCCTCCGGATAAAAAAGGAATCGATTGAAACAACAGCCCGGTCGGAAATCAAAAAGAACCTTGAACTGGAGAATCCGAAAGTAGCAAAATCCGACGCTACAGAATCTGAGGATTATATTCAGGCGCTGTGCAGGTTTATCGATAAGGATTTCCGCTATTTCCGCCTGACCAACGGTGATGACACGATCGGAGGAATGATTGTCTGCTCGTCGAATCCGCAGGCAAAGAAGATTAAGCATTGGTTTGATGAAAAATCTGATCTGGCCGCCGGCCTTGTCATCAGTGATGAGGAGATACCTTCTTCAGTGAATAAGCAGACACAGATTTCCTTTAAGGAAACATTGCAGCCTGACATTCTGGTGGTTCATCAGATGCTTACGACAGGATACGATGTGAATCGCCTGAAGAAGATGTATCTGCTTCGAAATGCCAGGGAGCATACCCTCCTGCAGACGATAAGCCGCGTAAACCGTCCATATAAGAGTCCGGTCGGAAAGACATATCAATATGGATATATCGTAGATTTTGTCGACATTTCAGAAGAGTATGACCGTACGATAGAAATGTATCTGAAGGAGATTGAGACCGAGTTCGGAGAGGAGAGCGGCGGTGAAGAGGGATCACTGACAGGACTTATCATCGGGCCGGATGATGTAAACGCCAAGTATCAGAAATATCGAAAAGAACTGGAATCCATGATCGACACGGCGAATCTTGAGCGATTCAGCAGGCAGTTGACGTTTATGACTAAGGATGCGCTGCTGGTTGTCCGCCGCTTATTGAATGGAATCAAGACCTGTCATACGGAATTTAAGCTTTCCCGTGCCGAAGAGTATGCTTCACAGATTGATATAGACCATATTAAAAAACTCCTGAAAGCGGTACAGGCACGTATAGACTTTGTAAACCTGTCCTCAACACCGACAACGCTGATGAATATCATCTCTAACAAAGAGATCGTGGAGATCCTGTATGAGTTCCTGAAGACGAAGATCGAAATCCTTGATATGTCGAAACTGTCCGAGGCAATGGCACAGTTCGTTGACACGGATGAATACAGAACGATGAATGACCTTGTCACGAAAGTGCAGGACGAGATCAAGAAGAACCGCAATCACAACCAGATTGCCATGGTTAAGCTCGATGAGGTGCTTCAGAAGCTGTTTGCCATGTTAGATATATCGAATCTTGATGAGATCAATGATGAACTCCGGGCAATTCTGGAAGAAGCAAGACGGATAAATGAAGAGAATGAAAGGCTTTCTGCACGCTACGACGGCAACTATGCGTGTGTAAAGACATATACTGACGCAGTGGAGATTCATCCGGAATATGACAGGGAGGAGATTGCCAGGGTTCTGGATATCGTCTATGAGGCGGTGAAGGATATACAGTCGGCGAATATCCTTATTCTGCAGGGCCGGGAAAATTTTATTTCCAGTGTCAGTCATGCAACAATTACGAAATTGATAAAGGCCAGGCTGTACATAAAATTGTCTCTTAAGGAATGGTATAATGATATCCTGACAGAAA
>CACZSC010000113.1 GCA_902783755.1 uncultured Ruminococcus sp.
CCAGAGGGGGTTCCTTAAGGCCGCAACACATCTCGTTGCCGATAATCCCGATAAGAGATATTACCTTGTCGTTGCCGATATCAACGGGCTCGGAGGCATCAACGATCTGTATTCAAATACCGGAGGAGATATTGTCATATCGTATTTGGCCAAGGTTCTCGAGGAATTCTCGGATGAGAGAGGAATCTGCGGAAGGCTCGGAGCAGGAACATTCGGATGTGTTTTTGAGAACACTTCCGAAAACGTGGATAAATTCAAAGCAGATACTCAGGTATCGGTGGCACACCTTGGAATAGAATATCCGCTGACACTCAAATGCGGTATTTACGAGATCGATAATATGTCTGTCTCGCTGGGCCGTGCTGTTTTGTATGCGACATATGCATACAGGACATCAAAGGACAGGAGTCGTAACACATATATTTTCTATACCGAGAAGATGACCAAGATCATGTCCGAGGAAGCCGAGGTCACGCAGAAGATGAAGAGCGCGATGGAAAGAGGCGAGTTCATCCTGTATCTGCAGCCAAAGTATGATCATGTCACGGGCAAAATGGTCGGAGCCGAGGCACTGTCCAGATGGATAAGATCTGACGGGACTGTCATCAGCCCCGGGCTCTTCATACCTGTATTTGAGAAGAACGGGTATATAACCGAGCTTGACAGACACGTGTGGAAAAGCTCCTTTGAGATGGTCGCGAGCTGGCTCAAAGAAGGTCACGGAGCAGTCCCCGTATCGGTAAATATCTCAAGGATAAGTCTTCTTGATGACACGATCATAGAAGTCATCGGAGGGCTTAAGGAGAAGTATCCCGAGGTATGCGAATATATTCAGTTTGAGATAACAGAGAGTGCATATTCCGATAACGTTGATGAGATCTTTGCACGGGTACAGGAAATACGGAATATGGGATTCCCCGTGAACATGGACGATTTCGGAAGCGGGTATTCGTCGCTGAATCTTTTGAAGGATGCCCCGATCGATATAGTAAAGCTTGATATGGGATTCCTTCGCGGAACCCAAAATATGAATAAAGGAAACATAATCATCTCATCGGTCGTTAACATGACTCGCGATCTTGGGTTCGGTATGGTTGCCGAGGGCGTTGAGACTAAAGAACAGGCCGATCTTTTGAGTGACATGGGCTGTAATGTCATCCAGGGATTCCTGTATGCGAAGCCTATGCCACGAGAGGATTTTGTTAAACTGTTGTAAGCACTATGCGTAAAGAACATCTGATTTCAATCATATCGTTATTGACGTTGTCTGCTCTCGTTTTGTGCGGATGTAAGAGCGAACCTGTAAGCAAGACCCGTTTCGGGCAGGTAGATGCCATGGAAGATGGACCGGTTCTTGCCAACATCAACGGAGAACCGCTCGCTGAGGGCCAGGGACCTTCTCAGGAATCGCTGACAGTAAGTACTCCGCTCAAAACCGCAAAGAGTCTTGATGTGGATGATCTCCCCGAAAACATTGAAAAAATGATCGGTCTGTGTGATGCGATCAACATGGTCTGCGTCGAAAAGCAGAAGACTTATACTGCTGATGATGACGATTTTATGTGGCATTGCATCCATGTGTTTGTCGGATCATGTACGGACAGAAAGATGGGACTTGAGCGGGTCGGCAGTTACATTGAAGCTGATCAGGAGACCATAAGGGACATCATGTTCGCGATGTTCGGAAAACTGAGGGAGGTTCCTCAGATCCCGGAATCAGCCATGTCCGAAGCTGACGGCGGCGCACATATAAGTATGGGGGCCAATCTGAAATACAGGTTTTCGGGAGGCGACCGCGGATTGTCTGTGGCCGAAGTGAGGCGTGTGACCCAGTACTCGGACGGATCATTGGAGATGGAGGTCGCTCTTGTCGATCAGGAAACAAAAGAGGAAACTGTCTGCTTTATCTATTCCATGAGAGCCAATACGAAGGATACGACCACATCAGCCAGGTTCGCATATGAGATAACCGGTGCGAGAAGTGCGGATAAAGCCACAAGCGATAAGATAAACGGCATGCCTTATCTTGTTCCTGTTATTCAGGTATACGGGTACGATTCATATGAAAAAGATGATCCGAAATACAAAGAGGTCATAGAAGTTCTTCAGTTCGCATCGTTTTCCGAGCATGTACCGGGAATGGAGGAACTTGATAAGAGGATAAGCGAAGAGATAATCCCGATCGCCTACAGTGAGGATACAGAGAACGGGTATAAGAAGATATGCTCTTATCCGGTGACTTCGGGAGATGTTGTGCAGGTTGCAACCAGTGTAACAACGTTTACCGGCGATACGGCGGATCAGGATATCCGGTGTTATAACTATGATGTGAAAAAGAGCCGTATCCTTGATGAGAATGATGCCCTTGCGATCAAAAACACCACACGTGATAAAATGAACGAGCGCATCGTCGAACTCTGGGAAAAAGGAATGTCATCTGAGGGGACAGTTTCTCAAAATGCGCAGTACAGAGGGTTCCTCATCCGAAAGGACGGATCGGGTGATCTGTTTTACAGGCTTGATGTAACAGGTACCGAAGGTGACGCAAAAAAGATTATGATCGCCTACAACACACAGGCGGATGCGATAAGGATCATCAAACCGGAAGATAATATTCTCCCTTCGTCCGAAACAGATGAAACAAGACCAAGACTGACACACGGTGCGAAGGATTGACAGACCGATGGCAAACAGGCGTAACAATATCGGAAA
>CACZSC010000114.1 GCA_902783755.1 uncultured Ruminococcus sp.
CGCATCCGGTAATTTTGTTATATATTTTTCCGCGTTTTTTCGGCAAACCGTGCCATTTGACAGGAAAATGTGATATAATTAAACGGAATATGTTTTCCTGACATCAGGGGACTGTTCACTACAACAGAATATTTTGGGGGAAGTATGAGAGACACATATTTTGGAGACCTTTCGGTTATAGGCATGAAAGGCTGCGACAAGTTCGTTGATCAGGTGGATTTTTACCTCCGCGAGTGGCGCAGCCATGACGAAGACGCTTCCTTTATAGGATCAGCCGATTGCCCGAGATTCGGGTCCGGCGAAGGAAAGGGAATGCTCAACGAGTCCATGAGAGGGCACGACGTGTACATCTACTCGGACTGCTTCAATCACGGAGTCACGTACCGCATGTTCGGCCAGTGCATACCCATGAGCCCTGACGATCACTTCCAGGATCTCAAGCGCGTGATAGCCGCCATCGGGGGCAAGGCCCGCAGGATAACGGTCATCATGCCGATGCTTTATGAAGGCAGACAGCACAAGAGGAATTCAAGGGAATCCCTCGACTGTGCCATAGCTCTTCAGGAGCTTGTCAACATGGGCGTACAGAACATCATCACCTTCGACGCCCACGACTCCAGAGTGTCAAACGCTATCCCCCTGACCGGTTTTGACAACGTGAGACCCACATACCAGATGCTGAAGGCCCTGGTACGTGAGATCCCGGATATATCTCTCTCCAACGAGGACATAATGGTCATATCCCCGGACGAAGGCGCCATCAACAGGTCCATGTACTACGCGTCCGTCATGGGAATAGACCTCGGCATGTTCTACAAGAGACGCAACTACGCCGTAGTCATCGACGGCAAGAACCCCATAGAGGCCCATGAGTACCTCGGCAAGGACCTCAAGGGCAAGGACGCCATAGTCGTGGACGACATGATCTCATCCGGCGAGTCCATCATTGACGTGTCCAGGCAGCTCAAGGAGCGGGGCGCAAAGAGGATATTCTTCTTCGTGTCCTTCGGCCTGTTCACCGCCGGCTTCGACACCTTCGACAAGGCGTACGAGGAGGGTCTCTTCACAAAATGCTTCACCACCAACCTGATCTATCATCCGGAAGGACTCATCGACAAGCCCTGGTATTCGGAAGTCAACATGTGCAAGTACGTGGCTCTTATGATAGACACCCTCAACAAGGACCGCTCGGTGAGCACGCTGCTCAACCCGGTGAAGAAGATCCACCATATACTTGAGGAACAGAACAAGAAAACACAGCTCCAGCAGAGCTTTATTAAGGACATCTGATCATAATGCAAAATTTTAAGAATCTGGCCGCGGCCACGATACTGGATGCGGTCAAGGAGATCTGCGGGGACCCACCCGTTTCCGCGGAAGAGATCTCGTCTTTTCTCGAATATCCCCCGAACCCCGAGATGGGCGACCTGGCGTTCCCGTGCTTCAGGCTCTCAAAGGCGCTCCGGAATTCCCCCCAGAAGATCGCCGAGATGCTGGCCGACAAGACGAAGACGTTCAGGTACGGCACCACGGAGGCCGCGGGACCGTATCTCAACATCAGGGTATCAAAGACGTACCTTGCCGAGAACGTGCTGACTGAGATTGAGGAAAAGGGCGATTCATACGGCTCCTCCGGCAGCGGGAAGGGAAAAACGGTGGTCCTGGACTATTCGTCTCCCAACATATGCAAGCCCTTCCATATAGGCCACCTGGGCACTACCGTCATCGGCCATTCCCTGAAACTGCTCCATCAGTTCGAGGGCTACAGGTGCGTGGGCATCAACTACCTCGGCGACTGGGGCACCCAGTTCGGCAAGGAGATAGCGGCCTACAAGCGCTGGGGCGACAGAAAGGTCATCGAGGAAGGCGGAGTCGACGAGCTTGTCAAGCTCTATGTGAGATACAACAACGAGTGCGAAGAGCATCCGGAACTGAAGGACGAGGCCCGGGCCGAGTTCCACAAGCTGGAGACCGGGGACGAGGAGAACACGGAACTTTGGAAATGGTTCGTGTCCGTATCCCTTGAGGAATACCAGAAGACATACAAACAGCTGGGGATGGAGTTCGACTCCTACAAGGGCGAGTCCTTCTATACGGACAAGATGCCCGCCCAGGTGGAGAAGCTCAGGGAGATGGGCCTTCTGAAACTGGACGACGGGGCTTCCATCGTGGATCTTTCGGAATACGGGATGCCGCCGTGCCTGATCCTGAAGAAGGACGGTTCCACCCTGTATCCCACCAGGGATATAGCGGCAGCCGTATACAGGAAGCAGGAATACGACTTCGACAAGTGCATCTACGTCACGTCATCCGCCCAGAGCCTCCACTTCGCACAGTGGTTCAAGGTCATAGAGCTCATGGGCTACGACTGGTACAGTGGTCTTGTGCACGTCCCCTACGGGACAGTCTCCATAGACGGCGAGAAGCTCGCCACCAGGACCGGCAACGTGGTGCTGCTGAGGGATCTGTTCAGGCAGTCCATCGACAAGGTCCATGAGATAATGAAGGAAAAGAATCCCGAACTGGCAGGCAACGAGGAAGTGGCCGAGGCCGTCGGGGTGGGAGCCATCGTATTCTACTACCTGTTCAACAACAGGATAAGGGATATAAACTTCACGCTGGAACAGGCGCTGAGCTTCGACGGAAGCACAGGCCCGTACGCCCAGTACACCTACGCCAGGACCTGCAGCGTGATCGCGAAAGCGAAGGAAGCGGGGATCGAGGCGGAAGGCGGCGAATGCACGCACGAGAGCGAGGAGGCGCTGCTGAAGACCCTGTCGAGATTCGGAGAGAAGGTCGAGGCGGCCATCGGTGATTACGAACCATCCGTCATAACCAGGTTCATTATCGACGTGTGCACCGCGTTCAACAGATTCTACCGGGACTGCCCCATAGTGACGGCGGAAACGGATGAGCAGAGACGGTTCAGGACAAGGCTCACGGCAGCCACAAGGCAGGTGCTCGGAACGGCGCTCCACCTGATCTGCATCAAAACACCTGAAAAAATATAAGTTAACGGAGGTATATATGTCCGGACACAGCAAATGGAACAATATCAAGAATAAAAAAGAGAAGACCGATGCCCAGAAGGCGAAGGTATTTACAAAGATCGGGAAAGAGATCGCTATGTGCGTCCGCGACGGCGGCGGGGATCCCAACACCAACGGCAAGCTGAGAGAGCTCATTGCCAAGGCTAAAGCAAGCAACGTCCCCAACGACAACATCGACCGTGCCATCAAGAAGGCGATGGGAGCCGACAGCGTACAGTACGAAGAGATCATATATGAAGGATACGGTCCTTCCGGAGTCGCCGTCATAGTCGAGACGGCCACAGATTCCAGGAACCGCACGGCTTCCGATGTGAGACATTTCTTTGATAAATACGGCGGGAATCTCGGTGCTACCGGATGTGTCTCCTACATGTTCGACGACAAGGGCATAATAGTCCTGTCAAGGGAAGACAACGAGGGCGTCGACGAGGACGAGCTCATGGAGGCCGCTCTGGAAGCCGGAGCAGAGGACTTCTCCTCTGACGAGGACTCATTTGAGATCACTACCGAAGTGTCGGATCTCTACGCCATAAAGGAGGATCTCGAGGCGAAGGGCTACAAGATCGCGTCCGCAGAAGAGGACAAGATCCCCCAGTCTTATGTGACACTGGAAGATCCAGACGACATCAAGAACATGAACGCGCTGATCGAGCATCTCGAGGACAGCGACGACGTTCAGGAGATCTATCATAACTGGGAAAACTGCGACTGACCGCATAATATATAATTGAAGTATCATGTACCCCTCGCCGACCGGCGAGGGGTACAACGGACATATGGGAGATTTATATGCCGGCTTATCTTGCAATCGATCTCGGGACCACCGGGTGCCGCAGCATTCTGTTCGACGGCGCGCTGAACGTCCTCGGAAGCGCATATGAGGAATACGGCCTCATAACTGGGGACGGCGGAGCTGTGGAGCAGGACGCCGCCCTGTGGTGGGAGATGACCCTGCGCACGGCGAAAAAGGCCATGGCGTCGGCCGGAACTGACCCGCGGGACATAAAAGGCATCTCCGTCAGCTCCCAGGGCATAACCGTAGTCCCGGTGGACGGAAAGCTCGAGCCCCTGTGCAATGCCCTGAGCTGGCTGGACATCCGCGCGAAAGACGAGACAGCCCGTCTTCTGCGGGAAGAAGGGGACCGGGAGCTCTTCCTCCACACGGGAAAACATATCGACGCCGTGTATACGCTGCCGAAGCTCATGTGGCTGCGGAACAGGCGCCCGGAGATCTTCAGCGCCGCATACATGCTGCTCATGCCGATGGACTATATCATCGGAAAGCTCACCGGACGATGCGTCACGGATCACTCCATGGCGTCCGGCACGCTTATGTACGATATAAGGAATTCATGCTGGAGCGGACGGATCCTTGAAAAATACGGCATACCTGAAGAGAAGCTGCCCGTCATACTCCAAAGCGGCGAGACCGCGGGAACCGTCCTGCCTGAGGTCGCAGACGAGCTTGGCCTCAGCCGGGACTGCACGGTCGCCGTGGGGGCCCAGGACCAGAAGTGCGCCGCCTTCGGCGCGGGACTGGAGAAGGGCGTCATTACCGTTTCACTCGGGACCGCCTGCGCGGTCACGAAACTGTGGAGCGAGCCCAGGCCGGACCTTTTCAGCGAAGTAGGCTGGTGCGGGTACGTACGCGAGAATGCCTGGGTCACCGAAGGGGTGATCAACACCGCAGGCGCATCTCTGCGCTGGCTGCGGGATTTCATGTTCAGGGGCGAGAGCTATGAC
>CACZSC010000115.1 GCA_902783755.1 uncultured Ruminococcus sp.
CGATTCCCAAGCCCCCGCCTCTACAGCGGCGGGTAGTTGACCGCTGAAATCTCCTTTTGTTGTTAATTATTAAACGATTGCTTAATCGTTGAACATATTATATTCCCTTTCTCACCTGCTGTCAAGAGACAAACTGAAAAAAGATGTGACTTTTTTCCGGGAATGATATATAATGGAAGAAGACAAGAAGAAAACGATACTTCGGAGGCCCGAGATGAGCGGAAAAGTCATACTTCCCCACAAGCATCACACGGGAGATTCGCAGCAGATAAAGGAAGCCCTGCCTTCGGCGGATACCATCGCCACCGTTGCCGAAGCCCTGAAACAGCTGGGAGATCCCTCGAGACTCAGGATATTCTGGCTTCTGTGCCATACGGAGGAATGCGTGGCTGACATAGCCGAATACATGGAGATGTCAAGCCCGGCGGTGTCCCACCATCTGAGGTTCCTGAAGACGGCGGGGCTCGTGACATCCCGCAGGGAAGGCAAGGAGATGCTGTACAAGTCGGCGGATTCGGACCTGGCGGCGGAACTGCACCTGATCATAGAGAGGATAGCGGAGATCTCATGCCCCTCATGATTTCGGAACTGTTCCGAAATAGCACTTGTTTTTGGGAGCTATTTGTGGTATCCTACAAAGGTATGGATGTGCCCATTCACTCATAATCCCGATGAGGGGAGGAGATTTGATTTGAACAGCATGATCGACGGCACGATGTTTGTCAGCATGCTAAGGGAAGGGACCAGAAACCTTTCCGCAAACAAGCAGCTGGTCAATGACCTGAACGTATTCCCGATCCCGGACGGAGACACGGGAGACAACATGCTCATGACCATATCGTCCGGTTATGAGGCCAGCGCTTCACATCAGGCGAAGGGCCTTTACGAGGTGGCCGAGCAGGCCGCTCGCGGCATGCTCATGGGAGCCCGCGGGAACTCGGGAGTGATCCTTTCCCGCATATTCGCAGGCATCGCCGCCGGATTCACAGGCAGCACGGAAGCGGATATCAAGCTTTTCGGCCAGGCTCTTGAATGCGGCGTCAGGGAATCATATAAGTCAGTATCGGTCCCGGTGGAAGGGACGATGCTCACGGTGTACAGGGAAGCAGTCGAATACGCGAACTCGCGCCTGACTCCCGAAAGCACCTTTGACACATATTTCGACGATATGTGGCAGGAACTCAAATCCTCCCTCGAACACACCCCGGAACTTCTGGCGGTGCTGAAGGAAGCGGGAGTCGTGGACTCCGGCGGAGCGGGGATCATGTATATAGTCGAAGGCATGGTAAGGGCCTTCAGGAACGAGATAGAACCGGACGAACCTGAATTCGGGAGTCATTCCGCAGCCGCGAAGAAAGCTGATTTCTCGCTGTTTGACGAGAACAGCACCCTGGAGTTCGGCTACTGCACGGAATTTTTGCTGAGGCTTCAGAACAGCAAGACCAGCATAGATGATTTCGACCTTGACGGTTTCATCTCATATCTCAACTCCCAGGGCGATTCCGTGGTCTGCTTCAGGGACGGCAGCATAGTCAAGGCCCACGTGCATACCATGAGGCCCGGAGACATCCTTAATCACTGCCAGTCCTTCGGAGAGTTCCTCACGCTGAAGATCGAGAACATGACACTCCAGCACAACGAGAACACGCCGGGGGCATCAAAGTCCTCACTTGACGACCATCCGGAGCTCAAATTCAGCAGCCGGAAGAAATTCGCCTTCGTTACTGTAGCCATCGGCGACGGCATAAAGGAGACCTTCACGTCTCTCGGAGTCGACCAGGTCGTGGACGGCGGACAGAGCATGAACCCGTCGGTGGAGGATTTCATAAAGGCATTCGAAAAGATCGACGCCGAACACATCCTGGTGTTCCCCAACAACAAGAACATCATAATGACCGCTGAGCAGGCTGCTTCCATATATGACAAGGCGGACGTCAGGATCGTCAGGACCAGGACCATAGGGGAAGGCTACTGCGCGCTTTCGATGATAGATGTCTCGTCCGGTGACATAGACGAGATAGTAAAGACCACCGAGGAGACCGGCCAGGCTGCCGTGACGGGCACCGTTTCAGTGGCCAGCCGCGATTCGACCGTCGGAGGGATCCCGGTGTGCAAGGGACACTACATAGGCTTCGTCGGCGAAAAGATCTATGTGGACGACCCCGACCGTGAAGCAGCTGCCGAAAGGCTGGCGGACGAGCTGGGTGCCGGGGACTGCGACGTGGTGCTTATCCTGAAAGGCTCCGGAGTGAGCGAAGACAAGGCCCGGGAACTGCTCGAGAGGCTCGAGAAGAAATACAGAAGAACAGAGTTCATAATAATCGACGGCGGTCAGCCCGTCGCAGACTACATACTCATATTCGAATAAGAGGAGGAATACCATGCTGGTTCTTTTCACAGACACCGATACCGACGTGACCCCGGAGGTCGCCAGAGAATACGGGTACAAGCTCATCAGCATGCCGTACACCATGGACGGCAAGACAGTATATCCCTATGAAGACTCCGACGTGGACTTCAGGGCGTTCTACGATGCTCTGAGAGAAGGCTCGCTGCCTACCACCAGCGCCATCAGCGCCCAGAAGTACGAGCAGTACTTCGAGCCTGAGTTCCAGGCCGGCAACGATATCCTCTACGTGCATTTCTCAAGAGCCATGACCGCGACGTTCGACGCCATGGACGAGGCTGTCGCGAACCTGAAGCAGAAATATCCGGAAAGAAAATTCTATGAGATAGACACCAAGGGCATCACCATCTGCAGCTACATCATCTGCCTCGAGATAGGCGACCAGTACAAGGCCGGAAAGACCGCCGAGGAGATGGTGGAGTGGGCAGGCCGCGAAGTGGACCATTTCGCTACATATTTCTTTGCGGACGACCTCAAGTTCTTCAAGAGGAGCGGACGCGTCAGCGGGCTCGCCGCAACGATGGGCACACTTCTGGGAGTCCGTCCCATCATCTACATGAACGAAGAAGGCAAGATGGTCAGCAAAGGCACCGTGAAGGGCCGCGGCAAAGCCATGGACAAGCTCATCAGCTACCTGGATGAACTGGGAGACGACATCAAATCCCACAGGGTAGTCATCGGCAATACCGACGCCCCGGAACTCGTGGCTGAAATGCGGGAGATGCTGATCGAGAAATTCGGTTCCGATCTCAGGATAGTAGAGGTCACCACCAACCCGACGACGGGAGGTCACTGCGGACCTAACGGACTCGGGCTCAGTTTCCACTGCACACACAGATAAGAGAAACGCCGGGTATCCCGGCGTTAACTTGTTTTCATAATATAACGGAGGTGCTGCTGATGATCAGAGTCGAACCCGTTTCCACTTCCAGACAGAGGAAGAAATTCGTGGATTTCCCACTGGATCTCTACAGGGACAACCCGTATTTCGTTCCACCCCTCTACGGCGAGGAGAAAAAGATATTCACCACGAACAACGTATACGCCGACACCTGCGAGAGCGTGTTTTTCCTGGCTTACAGGGATGACGAGGTCGTGGGACGGATCTCGGGGATAATCCAGAAGGCTGCGAACATAAAAAGCGGTGAGAAGAGAGTCCGCTTCACAAGGTTCGACTGCATCGAGGACTTCGAGGTCGCAAAGGCGCTTTTCAGGGCTCTCGAGGAATGGGCCGTGTCAAAGGGAATGGATACGGTCTGCGGACCTCTCGGATATTCGGACCTCGAGAGGGAAGGCCTGCTCGTGGACGGATTCGACCAGCTGTCCACATTTGAGGAACAGTACAATCACAAGTATTACGGCGACTTCATAGAAGCGCTCGGCTACTCAAAGGAAGTTGACTGGTACGAGTTCAAGCTCTATCTTCCAGATAAGGAAAAAAGGGATGAGGTATACAAGCTTTCCGAGTACGTGACCAAGAGATACAGGCTGCACTTCGGGGAAGCTTCCAGTGTCAGAGACTTCATCGACAGATATGCAGAAGCTTTCTTCGACCTGCTGGACCGTTCCTACGATGAGCTGTACGGTACTGTGCCTTTCACCGATAACATGAAAAAGATGATCATCAGCAATTTCATACTGCTGGTGGATCTGGAGCATGTGGCGGTGGTCCTGGATGAGAACGACCGGGTGGTATGCCTGGGAGTGAGCTTCCCGTCCATTGCCGAGGCGGTACAGAAGTCACGGGGACACCTTACCCCTGCAGCCATAGCCAGGATACTCAAAGTGAAAAAGGAACCTAAGGTCATAGACCTGGGGCTCGTGGGCGTGGATCCCGAGTACATAAACAGGGGGCTTCCGGCAATGGTGTGCGCGAGCATCATGAAAATGCTGGAAAAAGACGGACTGGATCACATAGAGACCAACCTGAACCTGGAAAACAATTCCGCGATACTGAACATGTGGAAAAGGTTCGACTCCGTAAGACACAAGCAGAGACGCGCATATGTCAAGAAACTGGCCGGAGAAAACTGAGATGATTAAACTTATAGTAGACACTCTGGGAGGGGACAACAGCCCGCGGGCAAACGTGCTGGGAGCCGTAAAGGCCCTCGAGACGGACGCGGATCTGTACGTGGTCTTCACCGGAGACGAAAACGACATATCGAAGATAATTGAAGAAAGCGGCTTTTCCGACAAAAACAGATACGAGATCGTACATGCTCCCGAGGTCATAACGGGAGAGGACAAGCCCACGGACGCCATACGCCTGAAGAAGGAAAGCTCCATGATAAAAGCCATCCGGATCCTTCGCGAGGATGACAGCGTGGCGGGAATGGTATCCACGGGGGCGACCGGAGCCCTGGTGGCGGCAGCTACTCTCAGGATCGGCAGGATACGAGGAGTCAGGAGACCCGCGTTCTGCCCGATACTTCCAACCATGGCGGGCGGCATCGTCGGCATATGCGACAGCGGAGCCAACGTGGACTGCACGCCGGCCCAGCTCCTTGAGTTCGCGGTCATGGGAAGCCTATATATGAAGCACGCCTTCGGGATCGAGAATCCAAGGATAGGCCTGCTCAACGTTGGGACCGAGTCCGAGAAGGGCGACGATCTGCACAAGGAGGCTTACAAGCTAATGTCGGCCGCCCTGGGCGACAGCTTCGTCGGAAACATGGAAGGACGGGAACTGCTTAGCGGGAACTATGATCTGGCCGTATGCGACGGATTCTCCGGCAACGTGCTGGTGAAGACCGTGGAGGGCACAGCCCTGCAGCTGCTCAAGAAGATCAAGAAGGACATATATTCGAAGAAGCTTTACATGTTCGGAGCCATGTTCCTGAAACAGATGTTCGCTGAGGAAAAGGAATTCATGAATTACCAGAATTACGGCGGAAGCGTGATGCTGGGAACCGGTAAGATCATAGTGAAGGGCCACGGAAGCAGCGACGAGACAGCGGTGTCGAAGTGCATAGAGCAGGCCCTGAGGATGCAGAAGAGCGACCTGAACGCGAAGATCGCTGAAAGACTGGCGGAACTCGCCGGAACAGATACAGAAAATAATACAGACAACGGAGGACCGGAGAATGTTTGAAAAAGTAAGGAAACTCATCTCGGAGCAGCTGGCGGTGGATGAAGAGAAGATCATCCCGGAATCCAGGATAAAGGAAGACCTGGGAGCTGACTCGCTGGACGTGCTCCAGATGCTCATGACTCTCGAGGAGGACTACGGGATCGAGATCCCGGACGAGGAACTGGCGGAATTCAAGACAGTCCAGGACATCGTGGGATACTGCGACGGGAAAATCGAATTATAAACCGCGTTTAACAATGCAGAACAGGCGCAGCCGTGATCGGTTGCGCCTGTTTTTCGATGTGTGCCGGGCATGGCACAGTTCTTGCGGGTGAAAGTCCCGTCACAGGTATTTACCGCCAAGTGTAGCGAACCGCAAGCCAACG
>CACZSC010000116.1 GCA_902783755.1 uncultured Ruminococcus sp.
CATCGTCGTCACAAAACAGGATATACTGTGACTGAATCTCATGATAGGGCAAGGCCCGTTGAGCCACCATCCCTTTGGGGCAGGGAAAATAACGCTCGTCTGCCACGGCCTCGGGTAAGGGATACCCCTGGGCTATATACACATAAATCCCTTCTGCCGGCAAAGTCTGGCTCTTCAGGCTAAGGATAAGCCGCCTGTACTTTTCTCCGGCTGTACCAAGCGTGCGGATGGCAACGGAATATGACGGGTAATCACTCACAGACCTAAACGGATTAACAGATACCTGTACTTCTCTTTAAGCGGGATTCCCGGTGTCAGAAGAAAATAGCGGTCTATCTCCGGGAAAGTACTCTTCCACTTCTGGTAATACTCGGGAATCTTGACATAACTTTTCAGAGACATTCTGTGCCGATACTTGTAATAGACGATGGCCGGATCCTTCTCCCTGTAGCCATAACGGTCCGTCAGCACCTTTATAAGTACCCGCGCATTCGCATACGAGCTTCTCCAACGCGACAAATCGGATTGAATGCCGGGGCAGACAGAAACGGAAGAACTCCTTAAATAATATCGGTATAACGGTTCCTCAAGATAGCCAATCCGTTTGGCATTACACGCTGCCTGAACGGCAATAACCAAGTCCTCCGTCATATCCCCGACAGCCGGTTCGATCCCCTCCAGAATGCTACGCCGGAACATACGGCAACAAAGAGAGCCCATCGTCTTTCCCGTAAGGATACTCTTCACCTCCTTCCCGGCCGGCGCAAACTGGGAGCGTATCTCCTGGCCTCCATCTTTCATCAAAAAGAAATTGCAGACCACTATATCCAGATCCTCCCGGACGGCTTTTTCATACAATCTCCCGTAGGCATCCGGGACTGCGACCTCGTCATCACTGTCGCAGTGGATAATGTAGTCCCCCGTGGCCAAAGCCAAGCCCTGCATACGTACCTTGGCCTGTCCGCTGTTCCGGGGCATACGGAATACCTTGACCTGAGGAATCCGGTCCGGAAACTCTTCTTCCAACACCTGCCGCATCACTTCAATGGAGCGGTCCGGCGTACAGTCGTCCACGAAGATATACTCGACATCCTGGAGCGTCTGGCCAAACAACGACCGGACGCACCGGGCCATATAAGGCTCGACGTTGTAAACAGGCACTATGATGCTTACAGCAGGCATATTCTCTACAAATTTAACGAATAATCACAAATCACCAGGGCTTGGGAAAAACCTTGAGTTTCAAGGATCGCAATTTGTAATACGCCTGCTCTCCAAAATGATACATCACCCATTTCCGGAACCGGACGGCAAGGGAAGGTTTCTCTTTCCAGCTGCCCTCCAGATGATGGATTGCAACCGTATTGGGTGTAATGGTCATCCGGCCCGTAAGCGGATGCAAGGGAGAGAAGAAATCGCGGGGATAAATGGTGCCGATGCCGGGAAGTTTCTGCCGGGAGCCGTCGGGCCGAAGTCCCCGTTCCAATAAATACTCCGTAACGCGTACCACATTGGTAGTCAGGTCATAACTCCCATCTTCCTGAATAAAGTGCAGCTGGGAATACCGGTCCAGCAGCGTCTTGGCCCAGGCACAGTGCGGGCTTCCCGCCAGAATGCAGGTTGCCACAAAACCATCCCGCTCGAAGCCCATGAAACCTTCGTCTTCCATGAACGGATCCAGGGGTTTCAGGACCTCGAAATCCGTGTCCATGTACACCCCGCCTATGGTATACAGGGCATGCAGGCGGGCCACGTCGCTCACGAAAGCAAACTTCCGGCACTCATAAGCTTCCTTGGCGTAGGGATAGGATTCAAAGTCAAAATTGTCCTCGTTCCACTCCATGATCTGATAGTCCGGAAGATACTTCTTCCACGAATCGATACAGGCAAGGACCGGAGCGGGTTTCTCTCCCCTTCCGAACCAGCAGTAGTGTAAGGTTTTGGGAATCATAGGCTCAGGCTTTATATACAAATGTAATGCTTTCGGGAGACAAAAACAAACCGGCCGGGCCCCGCAAGCCCCGGGAGCATTTGCTTAGAACGATTAATAATGTTACATTTGTAGATGTGAAGACAAGGATTCTATATGTTCTGGCAAGCGACTCGGAAGATTTCTATGCCGAGCAACTGTACGTGTCGCTGCTTTCCCTGCGCAAAAACTCTCCCGGAGCGGCGGTAACCGTGCTCACCGATCAAATCACCCAAAGCGGCCTGCGCGGTCGCGGGAAGGTGGGAGAACGGCTTCTGGAGGCTGCCGACAACTGGGTTGTCACTCCACTGGACCCTTCTTTCACCAAGGAATACCGTTCCCGGCTGCTTAAGACCGGGATGAGACAATACGTGGAAGGAGACTTTCTTTTCATTGACACGGACACCCTCATCGTCAGGCCCCTGGACGGAATAGACGCCTGCGCCGAAGACCTGGCCCTTTGCCCGGACCATCACTGCACGCTTCAGGAAAACCCCGAAAAGAAAAGCCACATAGACCACGGCAAATTACTGGGAGAAGACCTGTCAGAAAGTGAATTCTACTACAATAGCGGGGTTATTCTCGCCAAAGACACGCCCCAGGTCAGGGCTGTCTTTTCCGAATGGCAGAGGAACTACATCCAGGGACGTCAAAAAGGCATCCGCTTCGACCAACCCTCCCTCGCGGTAACGCTGAAAAAGGCCTCCTGCCCCGTCGGGCAACTGGACGGGAAATGGAACTGCCAGCTTCCCTATGGCGTGCGCCATATGGGAGAAGCCATCATCTTTCACTATTTTGCCGGCTCCTTCGGAAAGGGGAGCCGTCCCTTGTTCCTGCTTCACAATCCCCCGGTCCTTTTACAGATTCGAAATTCCGAAGACCTCCCCGCCGAAGTCACAGCTGTTACAGAGGACTTTTTCAAAGGAATTTCCCGGATCTCTTATCTCGCCGATGAAAGCGATATGATATTTATGACAACCCGGCGCTATTGGGATCTCAGAAAAGGATTCGTCCCCGGAAAATTCTCTTTCCTGGAGTTCCTTCTCAAAGTGCGCGCACGGCTGCCTTTTGCCGGGAAGCGCAAAGCCCGTTAGGATCCTATGCCCCAGTCCTCCGACATCCGCATCGTCAAGAATACGGTCATCATCTACATCCGGATGGCCGTCACCATCCTGGTGGGGCTCATCACCAGCCGCCTGGTGCTGCAGGCGCTGGG
>CACZSC010000117.1 GCA_902783755.1 uncultured Ruminococcus sp.
ACGACGCCGTACACCCAGACCCCTTTCCAGTACTCGCTCCACTATATCGAATCCGAGGGTGGCGAACTCAGGCATAAGGAATTTCTGGCGGAGCCCGGCACGGATCCGAGAAGGAAGCTTGCGGAGAGGCTGTGCGCGGACATTCCAGCTGATGCATGCGTGACCGCATACAACAAAAGCTTCGAGGCATCAAGGATAAGGGACCTCGCGGAACTGTTCCCGGACCTTGCAGACCATCTCATGAGCGTCTGCGGCAACCTTGTGGACCTCATTATTCCGTTCAACAAGGGATATTATTACAAGAAGGAGATGAACGGCAGCTTCTCCATCAAGGACGTGCTTCCCGCGCTGTACCCTGATGATCCGTCTCTGAACTACCACAATCTGGAAGGTGTGCACAACGGCGGTGAAGCCATGTCGGTATTCCCGGCCATGGAGCATATGGAGCCGGAGGAGCTGGAAAAAGCCAGACATGACCTTCTGAAATACTGTGAGCTCGACACATTTGCGATGGTGAAGATCTGGGAGGAGCTCGTGAGGGCCAGCCGGTGATGACCGGAAGAAAAATATGTGAAAATCACCGTTTTCCGCCTTGTGCGGACAAGGTGGAATATGATAAAATTACATGTGACAAGAACAATCTGCGACGAGAGGCGGGTACATATGGGAAAGACTAGGATCATCGGGTCAGCTCTGGCATTCATATTCATTCTGACAGCTGTTTTCTGGGCGGTGTCATGCAACAAGCCTACCGTGGATCCCGTGGATACAGGGGATACTGCGGACACGGCCGACACGGCGGATACGAAGGATACTGCGGACACGGAGGAGCCTGTCAAATGGGAGGAACAGGATCTCAGCATCCTGGAAGTTGACAGGGCCGATGCCGGGAGCGGCATGAGGCAGGACCTGCGCTTCTGCCTTGAGCGGGAAGGGAAGCTGTATTCAATAGGCAGGAACGCTTCGAGGATGAATATCTACCACTACTACAACGATCCCGAATGGAAGCTGGACTATCCGAACCACCTCATTTCGAACAGCAGCCTTTCCGATATCCCTGTTCCCGTATACAGGACCGGTGAGGACAAGGTGATAGCCTGGCCGGTCAGGGAGGATCCTGACGCGCTCGAACTGCATAAGGTCAGCTTCACGGGGTATTCCATCAGCATGTTCCTGACGACAGCCAAGGGAGGAACTCATCCATACTGGAAGATCCTGGGATCCGGCGGCACCGACGACAGCTACGAGCTAGACCGGAACTACTTCAAGGTCACGGTGAATGATTCGGAAGGCAATGAGGTAACGGAATTGCATGATCTCGAGAAGGATTCAGTATACACGGTGTTCTGGTACGAGGACGTGAGGTATTACGAGACCCGCCTGAAGGCAAGCTGCACCCACTATGACGTGGATGAGTCGGCTGACACGGTCGTCATTGACGGAGTAATGACAGACGAAGGATATGCGGTATATGACCTCTCTCAGGTCCCCGCAGGACTGTACATGACCAACGATTACGGCCTTATAGAAATTAAATAGAGGATATAAAACTTGACGGCGGACACCTTTAGCAGGCGTCCGCCGTTTTCGATAAGTGAGACCCGTCTATTCGGGGCTTTTTTCTTTTATGACTTCGCAGTCAGTTTTGCTGCAGTTTTTGCACGGACCACAGCCCATGCAGTCGGAGCTGCCTGAGCAGGAACCGCATCCGAAGCTGCTTCCGCCGCGTGCTTTTCTTCTGAATATGAGGAAGACAGCCAGAGCGACAACAGCCGCTACCGCAGCTATGATAAGATAATCCCATACGTTCATCCCCGGCACCTCATGTCATGCCGAACAGCATGAAGACAAGCCTGAACACCAGCGCGAGGATCCATGCCAGCACGCATTGCCAGAGGACCATTCCTATCGCCCATTTGTGCCCCATCTCTCTGCGTACCGATGTGATGGCGGCAACGCAGGGTGTGTATATGAGGCTGAATACCAGCATCGATACTGCGGTCAGAGGCGTGAATACGGATGTGATCGCAGTTCCGGCGCCCAGTATCACCTCCATTGTGGAGACGACGCTCTCCTTGGCCATGAATCCGGTAATGAGGGCTGTCACCAGTCTCCAGTCGTTGAGGCCTATCGGGGCGAACACCGGCGCTATGAAGCTGGATACCGCCGCCAGTATGCTGTCTCTGGAATCCTCGACGAAATGCAGCGTGAAGCTGAAACTCTTGAGGAACCAGACAACTATGGTGGCTATCAGGATCACGGTGAACGCTCTCTGAAGGAAGTCCTTGGATTTCTGCCACAGGAGCAGAAGCACGTTCTTCAGGCTCGGCAGACGGTAGTTCGGAAGTTCCATAACGAAAGGAACGGCTTCACCTTTGAAAAGGGTGTTTTTGAACAGAAGCGCGACCAGTATCCCCACAATGATCCCGAGTATGTATACCAGGGTAATGATCCACCAGGCATGCTCAGGGAAAAAGGCGTTGGCGAAGAATCCGTATATCGGGAGCTTCGCCGTGCATGACATGAAAGGTGTAAGGAAAATGGTCATCTTGCGGTCCCGTTCGCTGGGCAGGGTCCTTGTGGCCATCACCGCCGGGACCGTGCAGCCGAATCCTATCAGCATTGGTACGATGCTCCGTCCGGAAAGACCTATTCGCCTGAGGAGCCTGTCCATGACGAAGGCTACCCTGGCTATGTATCCGCTGTCCTCAAGAAGAGAGAGGAAAAGGAACAGGACGACTATTATGGGCAGGAAGCTTACCACCGATCCGATGCCCTCGAATATGCCGTCAGTTACGAGGCTTTGGATGGCAGGGTTCACGCCTGCGGATT
This sequence comes from uncultured Ruminococcus sp., assembly GCA_902783755.1. GTDB lineage: Bacteria > Bacillota > Clostridia > Oscillospirales > CAG-272 > UMGS1696. The sequence goes on from CACZSC010000117.1 coordinate 2,833, forward strand.
CCATTCCCGTTTTCACAAGATCTGACAGAGCTGATATCCCGCTTGCCAAAAGATTCTGCAGAAAGGGGCCGATGACGAAGAACGTCAGGAAGAACACCGCGAACATTATCGCTATGAAAATAGGGATGGCGGTGAATTTTCCCGTGAGCACTTTGTCGATCTTCGAGCTTCTTCTGTGTTCCTTGCTTTCTCCGGGCTTTGTTACGCAGGCTTCGCAGACCTTCATAATATATTCAAAACGCATGTCTGCAATGGATTCGCTCCTGTCCAGGCCCCGCTCCTTCTCCATTTGGATGACGATGTGTTCCAGCATGTCCTTTTCGTTTTCATCGAGATCCAGCTGGTTCAGCATGAGTTCGTCGCCTTCCAGCAGTTTGCTGGCGGCGAACCTCATGGGGATCCCGGCCCGTTCGCAGTGGTCCTGGATAAGATGTATCACCGCGTGGATGGCCCTGTGAACCGCTCCGTTGTGGTCGTCAGCATCGCAGAAGTCCTGCTTCAGAGGCTTTTCCTGGTATTTTGCAATATGCACTGCGTGCTCGACAAGCTCGTTCACGCCTGAATTCTTGGCAGCGGAAATGGGGACTACCGGGACTCCCAGCATGGATTCCATGGTGTTTATATCCACGGAGCCGCCGTTTCCGGTCACCTCGTCCATCATGTTGAGGGCCACGACCATTGGGATGTTCATCTCGAGGAGCTGCATCGTTAGATAGAGGTTGCGTTCTATATTGGTAGCATCGACTATGTTGATGATCGCCTTCGGCTTTTCCTTCAGGACGAAATCCCTTGACACGATCTCCTCGCTGGAATACGGGGACATTGAGTAGATGCCGGGCAGATCCGTTACAACTGTGTTCCTGTGCCCGCGGATGGCTCCGTCCTTCCTGTCGACGGTCACGCCGGGGAAATTACCTACATGCTGGTTGGATCCGGTCAGCTGGTTGAAAAGCGTGGTTTTTCCGCTGTTCTGGTTGCCTACCAGACCGAAGGTCAGCACTGTGTCGTCCGGGAGAGGGTCTCCAGATCCCTTCGGATGGAACTTGCCCGATTCCCCGAGACCGGGGTGAGCGGGCTCTGTCGCGGCCTTTCTTTCCGGTTCTTTCCTGCCGTTTTCTTCTGCAGGCTCTATCTCTATCTTTTTAGCTTCGGATACGCGCAGCGTGAGCTCGTATCCGTGGATCCTCAGCTGCATGGGATCTCCCATGGGCGCAAGCTTTACGAGAGTGACCTCAGCTCCCGGGATCAGCCCCATATCGAGGAAATGATGCCGGAGCGCGCCTTCGCCTCCTACATGGACCACTCTGGCGGATCTGCCGATCTCTAACTCATTAAGAAACATATGTCCTCCGGAACGTTCGGTGAAAAATCATCAGTACAGAGGCCTGTCCACCTCAATCGCCTTGAGAAAAGCCTTCATGACAAGGAAGCACCCTGTGATGCCGGGATGCACCCTGTCCCAGGAGATGCTGGACGAGTGCTTGTATTTCAGATATTCGTCATAGCATTCCTGCACGTCCGCGAATATGCAGCCGTGGGACTCTGCTACTTCCTTCGCTATGTCGTGGTACTCATCCGTCATCTTTCTCATCATGTCGTCATGAAGTGGCTCCATGAAGAATGGGGGCATGATGATTATGCCCTTGACGGTCGGAAGAGACTTTTCGACCATTTTTGTCAGGTTCTCACGGTATTCGGCAGCGCTCACGTGCCGGAACTGCACCTGGGGCAGATCCATCTGGCGCCAGATGTCGTTGATACCGATCATGATCGATATCCAGTCCGGTTCCTGGGACAGTATGTCCTCGTCCCATCTTGCCAGAAGATCCCGGCTGGTGTTGCCTGAATTGCCTGAATTGAAGATCCTGTAGTTGTATTCGGGATAAAGCACGGCCAGCAGACTGTCCACCAGTCTCACGTATCCGTTACCGAGGTTTTTGTTTCCGTACGCGAAGGGCCTTGCGCGGCCGTCATCGGTCGTGGAGTCTCCCGCAAACATTATAACGTCTCCGTCTTTGAAAAGCATATGATTCCGCCTCCTGTAGCTTTTATCTTCAATATTATATCACCATAGGGTCTCAAGTTAAATATGCTGAGACAGAAAAACAGGGAACCTTGTGACCGAAAAATCGTCATATTCTTACAATAGATAGTTTTTCCGCTATTGAATTGTCATTTTGAAAACTATATAATAACTGCAGTTACTCGACTATACTCCCATTAAGGAGGTACAGATGAAAAGAACGGTGAAACTGCTCATCCTTCTTCTGGTTTTCGTTATGCTCCTGTCCGAAATAGGCTGTTCGACCGGGTCTAAAAAAACCGATGGTAACGAGATGAGAAACGAGGATGTCGACGAGGAATATGTCAAGACCCTCACCGGCGTCCAGAAGATGATGTACGAAAGGTCTCTGGTCAGGGACGAAGTCCCAGAGCTCGACTTCAACGGCCGGGTGTTCGGCATGATGGCCGGAGAGGGGAACAAGACCCAGTGGAGGCCGGAGGAGCTCACATCCGACCAGGTGGATGTGGCACTCTATTACATGAACCAGTATACGGAAGACAGGCTCAATGTAAAGATTGACTACAACGACAAGGACAACGCGTGGATAGCCATGGACCTCGTCGCAATGGGTGACGACTATTATTCCGTCGTCAACAGCTCTTATCTGACGATCGGTGCCTTTGCGACCGGCGGCTATCTTTACGATTTCGAAACGGTTCCTTACCTGAACCTGGATTCCCCCTGGTACAACCAGACCGCCAGAGAGGCCATTTCCGTCAAAGGAAAAAGCTTCCTCATGGTAGGGGCGGCCAATATCGCTGAAGTGAAGTGCACCTACTGCGTCTACTTCAACAAGCGCCTGAGGGACGAGTATCTGTCGGTGCTCCCGGATTTCTACCAGCTGGTATATGACGGCAAATGGACCATGGATGAGTTCATTACTCTTTCGAGAGTAGGTTACGTGGATCTGAACGGTAACCAGAGATCGGATCCTCATGACCAGTTCGGCCTTGCCGCACAGACATCCAGCTATGCCGTTCCGTTCCTGTATTCATGCGGAGAGAAGACAGTCTCAAGGGACGAGAACGATATCCCGCACATCGACGTCAATATGGAGAAGACCCAGTCAATAGTCGAGAAAACATACGAACTGATCTTCGGAAGCCCCAACGTGTGGCCGACATATGACTGGTCGACACATCAGGAGATATTCACAGAGGGAAGATGCCTGTTCATGTACAGCCAGTTCTGGGCATGCCTCGAGGGATTCAGGGAGATGGACGACCCCTTCGGCATCCTGCCTTACCCCAAGTATGACGAATATCAGCAGGATTACCATACCTGCACGGACCCGTCCGGCAGCACCCTGGGACTCCTTATAACCTGCCCGGACAGGGAACTTGCGGGAGCAGCACTGGAGGTCCTGAACTGGAGAGCATGGCAGAGCGTGCAGCCGGCTCTTTACGAGAGTGCACTGAAGGGAAGAGCGGCTGATGAGGAAAACGACGCCAATATGCTCGACATAATCAACAGAGGCGTAGTATATGACTTCGGTTATGTGTTCGGAGGCCCCGGCGAACTTCTTTCCAAGATGATGACCCACAAGACCAACAACTTTGCTTCCGAGTACAGAAGCCGGATCAAGAACTGGGAGCACAACATAAATGACGCGGTCGATGCGATACTGAGCAACGACAGGTAGTTCCATATAAAGAATACGGCACAAATCACCCGGCTGCGGCCGGGTTTTTTGCATGTGGAAACGGCGTCCGGGGCCCTGATGGTTCAGCGTGTAAACGAACTTTGCCGGGACCCTTGAAAAAAACGCAAAAAAACTTGAAAAAAGTCCAAAAAAATTGAAAAAAGGGTATTGACACTGAAAAAGGGGTTTGATATAATAACAAAGCTGTCCGCCGAAAAGGGAAACGGTTTCGGAACCTTTTTTGGGGCACTGCTCATTGAAAATTGAACAA
>CACZSC010000118.1 GCA_902783755.1 uncultured Ruminococcus sp.
ATGTAGCCCACGAGGGCGGTGTAGAGGAGGGATTCCGCCTTTACCCAGAAATCGTCGGAGGGGGATCTCTGCTCCCCTCTGGTGTTCTCCATGAGCAAGGTCACGAACTTCAGTATGTCCTTTTCGGACCTGATGTACTCGAATGGGTTGTAGCGGTGCGATTTTTTGAAATTGATGGTGTTGAACACCTTTATGTTATAGTTCCTGTCCCGCAGGTACTTCCCGCAGTCGGTGATCAGGGAGCCCTTCGGGTCCGTCACCACCACGGAGCAGCCGTCGTCCTGGAGGATGTTCGGCTTGACGAAGTACCTGGTCTTCCCGGAGCCCGAGCCTCCCACCACCAGCACGTTCTTGTTCCTGGCGCATGACGGGTCCTTCGGCCTCGGGTCCATGGAGAGCATCTCAGAGTTCGTCAGTATAAGGTTGTTGCGGAACACCGGGTCTATGAAGGGCTCTATGTCCCTTGCGGTCCCCCAGCGGGCCGACCCGAACTCGGCCCCCTGCCTGAAGTTCTTCGGCCTTCTCGAGGCCGCCAGCACCAGGAGCGCCGCGGCGCCTGTCACGAGGGATGCGAATATGAGGTCCTGAAGGGAAGGGGGCATGAACATGTCCCGGAAGGCTTCCGAAAGCCCCGGGCCCGTTCTCGCTATCCTGTCGTACACGGTGCTCCCCGGGGCCAGCCTGTAGCCCTGGGAGATCTTCACGCATATGAAAAAGAGCACCGAATAGAGTATGCCTTTCAGTACCGTGATGTATATGCTCTTTCTCTTCATCTCGTCCGTTCGCTCCGCTCAAGCTCCACTGTGCCGGCGATGTCCTCTTCCGGAAACTGTTCCCGGCGGCCGATCTTCAGCCTGTCCTGGCTGACTCTCACGGGCTGCCTGGCGTTCCTCCTCTGAAGTTCCTTTTCCTCCTCGGCCCTTTTTCTTTCCTGTCTCCTGCTCTCCTCGGCGGCCTCCGTCCTGTCTACGGTGTCGGCGATCTCCCCGAGGAACCCGTCTATGCTCCGGCTTCCGCGGCCCGTCACGAAGAGCAGGGTGTCGCCGTTTGAGCTGCGCCTGGCTTCAAGGGAGACTCCGTGCTTCCTTCCGGCCCTCAGCAGGCTGACATAGCCCTCGGCGCTGAGGTCTATGGTCATGACGGCATTCTTCGTGAGGTCCCCGTAGGATGCCTTCCGGCCTCCGCCCGCGGCGGGGCTTTTTTCTTTTCCGGGCTCCTTCGCGGCGGCCCTGACCCTGTCCCGTATGGCTGCCATCATGGCCCGTTCGGTGACTCTCGAGAGCCGCAGCACCAGGACCACGGTCTTTCTCTGTATGTTCTCCTGTACCACGGGATATCCTCCTTCCCGGTGAACCGGATACACCGGAAAGCCGGCCGGAGGCGTGATCCGTCCCCCGCCGCGCTTCCCGGCATGTCTCAGGTTCCGTATATATATCGACCGGTTTCCGTTCGTTCTTCATTTCCGCCGTCACTGTCAACCGGCTGTCCGGATGACGAAGCACAGGGTAAGCACCTGCTCGCTCACCGGGGCGGATACGGCGGAGACCTTCGCCCGGATGTCGAGAGGCAGGGAAGAGGAGGCCGCGACGGTCCATCCGCTTCCCGCAAGCGGAAGCTCCTGGTCCCCCGTATCCGCGGACGCGGCTCCGTTGATACTGAGTCCTATGAGCTTTGAGTCCACCTTTTCGCGCGCCATGTCGGTGGAATAGGGCACGACGGTCCATCCCCCGGCTGAGGCTATGCTGATGCCGGATACCGTCACGGCGCAGGTGGATCTGTTCATGACCGAGAGACCGGTCTCAGCAGTGACGTCACCCGTCTCCGACATGGCCAGGGCCGCGGAGAAGGGCACCGTCACCGAGAACACGGACGACACATGCCCGCACTCGTCGCACGCCCCGTCGCCGTTGTGATCGTAATGATCCTCGTAGCGGAAGGCGGTCTCGCCGCAGAAGCATGTCCCGGTCCTTCTGTGCTGGTCCGCTGACCAGTCCTGCCAGCGGCTCCAGGTGAAGCTGTGGGCTTCGTACACCGGATCCCCCACGGTACCTCCGCAGATCTCGCATACGTCCTTCGTGACGTGGCTGGTCTCGTCGTACTGTTCCGTCACCGTGTCGCAGGAGTGTTCGCCGTCGATGTGGTCCTCCTTCCCGCAGACGAGGCACCGGGCGTCCGTCCTGTGCCACACGCGGCTCAGGTAGTACGGCTGTCCCAGGATATAGTCGTGGTCGGCTCCGGAACTCAGCACCTGGCGGCACACGTCGCACCTTTCATACCAGTAGCATCCGTCCCTCGTGATGGTGGTGGAGGGATGCGTGCAGTACCGTCCGTAACCGCACCTTGTACAGACGTCGCCCGAGAAGGTATGGGGCTCGGCTTCGGTGCCTCCCAGCTGGTCTTCGCCGCAGTGGGTGCACCAGTGCCTGATGCAGTGCTCGTCCACGTTCCAGAATTC
>CACZSC010000119.1 GCA_902783755.1 uncultured Ruminococcus sp.
CTGAGGGTAGTCAACCCGGACCTGATGAACCGTATCTTACGATTCCCAAGCCCCCGCCTCTACAGGCGGCGGGTAGTTGACTGTTTCCTCGTCTGACTGCAGAAAAAGGGCTGCGACCGCGCAGCCCTCATACCGCTGTTCTGTTATTCTGTCGGAACGTCTCCGGTCGTTGCCTGCTGCTCGGCCCTCATTTCCGCTACGTACTGATCATGCTGTGCCTTTGTCTCGGAAAAATGCGTGACTCCGTTGTATGATACAAAGTAGAAATAATTGGAATTCTGCGGAGAAAGAGCCGCCAGGATCGCGGAAGCCGAAGGATTCGCGATGGGTCCTGGTGTAAGTCCTTCATGGGTATAGGTGTTGTACGCACTTTCATATGTCAGATCCACGGTTCTCTCCCCAGTATCATGCTGGATCGCGTAGACCACAGTGGCGTCGCTCTCCAGTCTGGGGAAGGCCCAGGCATTGTTAAGTCTGTTATGGAATACTGAAGAGACCAGGAAGAATTCAGCAGGTGATGCCGCTTCTTTCTCGATGATGGACGCAAGCGTCACTATCTGGTCCACCGTATATCCCATAGCAGCGCACTGTTCCCTGTACTGTTTCGTGAATATCTGGCTGAAACGCTTCAGCAGTTTCCTGATTACTGTTCTCTCGCTGGAACTCCTGTAGAAATCGTACGTGTCGGGGAAAAGATACCCGTCCAGTCTGTATATCCTGTCCTCGCTGATCCCTCCGTTCTCCAGTTCGTCAAGGAACCAGTAATCGTAGGATCCGTTCTGGATCTCGTCTATGAACCCTTCCCGTGTCCCGATGCCTTCGCTCACGAACATGTCGATTATCTCATCTGTCGTAAAGCCCTCAGGTATCGTAATCCTCACGGTACCGTAGTCAATCTTCTCCTTGAATTCGGACAGCAGGGTGGAATAGTTCATCATACCGTTGACGGTATATTCGCCTGGGATATACTGCTGATCGTCATGTTTTCTCTCGGCATAAAGCTTGAACAGCCACGGGAACTTTATGATGCCGTTCTCGTGGAGTATGTCTGCAAGTTCATCCAGCTTGGTGTTTTCAGGGATCGTAATCTGGACCGGTGTGTCTGACTTGACGAAGGCGAACACGTCGTTCGCCGCCATGATGATGCCGATGGCAAGGAACGCCGACACTACCGAGATCACGACAATATATACCACGGCCTTTACGGCGCTCATTATGGTGTTGCGGCTGCCTGCCGTGCGGTCTTCGCTGTCGGTCTCGGTGCGGTCTTTTTTCTTCGCCTTTTTCTCTTTCTTCGCTTTGACGGATTTTTCGTCTCTTCTGACGTTCCGTGATGAAGGGCTTCCGGAGGACCTCAGTGTTCCCTTCTGCTTCTGCTTGTCAGCAGCCAGGACAGAAACCGAATCCGTGGTCTTGGTTTTCATCATCTGGCTCTGCTGCTGCCTGCTGATCTGAGCGCCCGCCTGCCGTGAAGGCACCTGGCCGTTCATCTGCGCCCGCCTGAAATTCTGGGCATTCTGATTCGATATATCCCGGGAGCTGCGGACCGGCGGCTGCGTCTGCTTCTGCCGTTCCGGCTGCTGTACCTGCGGCCGAGTCACCGAAGATCCGCGTACCGCGCCGGACCTTGCCGGCGTATCGCCTGACCTGCGGATCTGAGCCGGATCCCGTACCGCCCCGGTCCCGTTCGCCGTCCGCTCTGTTCTGCCGGCCGGATTGTTCGTATTGTTTTCTCTGTCCATCACTTAATCACCACTGTGAATAATATAAAAATGATCACCAGCGCGAGAAATGTGGGTGATGCGAAATTCCCCGCCAGTCTCATGAATATCCCGTCTCTCTTCAGCGCTTTCCTGTCTATCGCCTCGCTGGTCTCAGCGTAGCCGCTGTACAGTCTCCTCGCCTCGAAGCATGAGAGCATACCTGAGATTATGAGTATGACTCCCAGAATCACGAGAAGAAGCACCGTGCTCTCATTTTCCCTGTCGATTATCTTCAGTATGAACCTTTCGGAATAAATGACTACTATGTTGTTGACCGCATGTATCGCTATGGCCGTGATCAGCGATCTGGTCGCAAATACCGCAGCTGACAGCACCAGTCCGGAAAAGATGTAGACTGGAAGCCTGGGGAGAGAAAAATGCGACATTGCGAACATAAGCGCCGACATTACGGATGCCAGTATCACTCCGTTCTTTTCGTATTCCGTGAGCACCACGCCCCTGAAAAGGATCTCCTCCGCAAAAGCAGGTATCACCGCGAAAGCGAATATGATGTAGATCTCATTGAAGAAACCTCCGCTCATAGCAAAAGACGCATTACTGGTGATGGAAGTTCCCGAAAATGCCTCAGGAGCCATCTTGTATCCCAGGACGCTCAGCAGGGCCACGCCGCAAACAATAAACACCGTCGTGTGGAATATATACAGCAGCGATGTGAACTTCGGGAACCTGAACCTCATGGAAGGCATCAGTTTCCGCCCTCTCAGGATACAGTAGAAAGCTGTCGGCAGAGCGTAGGCAAGTACATTTACGACTATTGCGAATATATACGGATTCTCGCTGACTCCGAGCGATTTGAACTGAGGTATGAAATTCACCGAAACTATCAGTACAAATACTACCAGGACCAGAATCGGAGTAACGATACCCGGCTTGAAATTATCCTTCAAGAATAAACCTTTCCGGAGCGTGTCTATTTCAGCGGTTTCGGGACACGAACTCCTTTTTCGGTAAGCAGCACATCGACCGACAGGTCGAATCTCCCTCTCGGGAGTTCATTGAGGATGCAGTCCGAATAAACCACGCCTATCTTGCATCCCGCGAAATCCGACAGATATCTGTCATAAAAGCCTTTGCCGTATCCCACTCTGAACCCGTGGATATCGAACACCAGACCCGGTATCAGGCAAACAGCAGTCCCGGCCGGAGAAGGAATATACATGGGATTTGATTCCGGAGGCTCGAGCAGCCCGTACGCATCGCTTTTCAGCTCGTCAAGGGACTTCACCTCGTGATAATTCATGGTGTGGTCCTCGGTGTTGCATTTCGGGAAAAATACCCTTTTACCCTTTGCCAGAGCTGCTTCCGCTATGGGATTAACATCTATCTCATCAGGTGTGGGAGCATACATGAGAACGGATTCGGCATATCTGAAGCTGACCAGTCCGACCGCGATGTCGCACAGCTGGCTGTCTCTTCTGAACTTTTCCTCTACGGGCATCTGCCGCCTGAGTTCCCTGTATTCCTCTCTGATCCCGTCTTTCTGTTTTCTGATCATGGAGCAATCACCCCCGCGGCGATCCTGTCAGCCAGTTCCTGCCCTTCAAGAGTCTTCACGATCTCAAGCGCGAACTCAAGAGCCGCGCCCATACCGCAGGCGGTTATGATCCTGCCGTCTTTCTCGACTCTTCTGTCCGTTATGGTGGCGCCCCTGAGATACTCCTCGAAGCCGGGATAGCAGACCGCCTTCTTCGTATTCAGTATTCCGCGCCTCCCCAGGATCATCGGAGCTGCGCAAATAGCGGCGATATACTTTCCGCCTTCATACGCCCTCCTCACGAAACGGTCCACGATGGCACTGCTGTCAAGGTTCTTTGTCCCGGGCATCCCGCCCGGAAGAATTATCATATCATACGATTTTTCATCGATGATAAGATCCGTGTCCACCACGTCCGCCCTCACGACGATGCCGTGTGAACCCTCGACATTTCTTGAAAAGCCGCCGGTAACGGCGACGGTAGTCGTCTCGATCCCTGCTCTGCGAAGCACATCGACAGGTGTCAGCGCTTCAATTTCCTCAAATCCTTCAGCCAGAAAAACCAGAACTCTCATAATCTTCTTCCCGAAAGCCTCTTTGGCGGCCCCTCTCTATGATTTCCGAATTGCCGTGAAGGCAAAACTATACAGATGCATTATACCACAAACATGACTGCCAGTTCAAGTTTTCCAGGTATTTTGGAGAAAACGGCCGGGCCATCCCCGGACGTCTCAGGATCCGGCGCGTAGAATGGTAATATATATGAAATATGGAAGGAAACGCCTGCCCAAAATAGTGCGAAAAAAGTTAAAAATTCCCTTGACAACGCATTTTTCGGTATGTTATAATAGGCGACGTCAGCGAAACAGGGATGCTTCGCGAGATACGTGGAAGCATAGCTCAGCTGGGAGAGCACCTGCCTTACAAGCAGGGGGTCACAGGTTCGAGCCCTGTTGTTTCCAGTTGGCCCAGTAGCTCAGTTGGTTAGAGCGCTAGCCTGTCACGCTAGAGGTCACGGGTTCGAGCCCCGTCTGGGTCGTTCCAAGCGTTTAACCGCCTGGAGGCACGCCTCTGTAGCTCAGTTGGTAGAGCAGGGGATTGAAAATTCCCGTGTCGTTGGTTCAATTCCGACCGGAGGCATCAATAAGCGGATTTAGCTCATTTGGTAGAGCGCGACCTTGCCAAGGTCGAGGTGGCGGGTTCGAGCCCCGTAATCCGCTTTGTTCAGAGAAGGCAGCATGATTTGCTGTCTTCTGTTTTTTTATCCCGCGGAATATTTTACGTAGATTTTACAGAATTTGCTGTGGCACGGGAATATAATAATAGTGAGATCACAACCATACAAAACGGAGAATGAAATGATTTTTTGTTTGGAAGACGACAGCAGTATAAGGGATCTTGTGGTTTACGCCCTCACCACCGCTGGATTTCAGGCAAAGGGCTTCCCTGACAGCAGGCCTTTCTGGCAGGCCATGGAGGATGAAAAGCCCGAGCTTATCATCCTGGACATAATGCTTCCGGGAGAAGATGGGATAACAGTGCTCCGCAAGCTCAGAACACGGCCTTCGACCGCCGGTATACCAGTTATTATGGCAACCGCCAAAGGTGCAGAGTATGACAGGGTCATCGGTCTAGACTCCGGTGCAGATGATTATCTATGTAAGCCCTTCGGAATGATGGAAATGATATCCCGGATCAAAGCAGTCCTGCGGCGATACGCCAAAGATGACAGAAAGAGCGTGCTTACGAGGGGAAAACTGAAACTTGACGACTCTAGACACACAGTGACCTCCGACGGACGTGAGATCACTCTCACTCTCAAAGAATACGAACTTCTCAAAGTGTTCATGGAAAATCCCGGTATCGTAATGACCAGAGACCGACTTCTGAAGGCGGTATGGGACACAGGATTCGCCGGAGAAAGTCGCACGGTGGATGTTCACGTAGGAACTCTCAGGACCAAGTTGGGCGAAGCGGGAGAACAGATCACCACCGTGCGCGGCGTCGGATACCGTCTTGAGTGAGCGGAGGGAAAAACCACCATGAGCAAAAAGATTTTTAACTCAATCTGGATAGTGACTCTCGCAGTACTGCTTCTGGCACTCGGGATAATGATAGGCACGCTTTACAGGCACTTTTCAGACGAGCAGATAGAGCAGCTCAGTATAGAGACCAAACTGGCCACCCAGGGCGTCATACTGAGTGGAAAAGAGTATTTTGACGGCCTCGACACCGTGAATTTCAGGATTACCTGGATAACCTCGGACGGAACCATCTTGTATGACAACGCAGCAGATTCCGAGACCATGGAAAACCACCTGGAGCGCCAGGAAATAAAAGATGCTCTCGAAAAAGGGATAGGCACCTCCAAGAGGTATTCATCGACACTGTCCGATCTTCAGCTGTATACCGCAAAGAGGCTCCCAGACGGCACAGTTCTAAGGCTTTCTATTACACAGGCCACAGTGGTTCAGCTCATGCTGAGATTTACCCTTCCCGTGCTGGCAATAATTATGGTCGCTATATTCGCTTCTTTCATCCTGGCTTCCAGGCTTTCGAAACGTATCATGGATCCCATCAACTCCATAGATCTAGATGCACCGATGAAGTACAGCGACAATCCGGCCTTCACTGAGATTCTTCCCCTTCTTCAACGGCTCGACGAGCAGCAGGCCCAGATACGCAGTGACAAGGAGGAACTTGAGAAGACTTCCATCATCCGGCAGGAATTCACCGCCAACGCATCCCATGAACTCAAAACCCCGCTCCATGTCATTTCGGGGTATGCGGAGCTTCTGGAAAACGGAATGGCAGAAGGTGACAATGTCAGAATCTTTGCTGGAAAAATAAGGACAGAGTCCCAGCGCATGTCCAAACTCGTAGAGGACATAATCGACCTAAGCAGGCTCGACGGCGGTGGAGAAGGCATGGCGCGGGAAACGGTAGACCTTTACAAGATTGCGCAGAACGCAGCGGAAAGCCTTGCTCCCGAGGCGGAGGAAGCCAGTGTCACCGTTTTGGTAACTGGAGACCATGCTCAGCTAGAAGGCATACCTAACGTCCTTTACAGCATAGTCTACAATCTGTGCAGCAATGCCATCAAATACAACCGTCAGGGCGGAAGAGTCACCATTTCGGTCAGCGACTCATATGATTCCGTAAAACTCGAAGTTCAGGATACAGGTATCGGGATCTCCCCGGAGGACAGAAGCAGGATATTCGAAAGGTTTTACCGAGTCGACAAGAGCAGATCGAAAGCGGTGGGCGGAACGGGTCTCGGTCTCTCTATCGTCAAGCATGGAGCAAAAGTCCACAAAGCAGTGATAGACGTCGACAGTGAACCAGGCACCGGTTCTATCTTCACTATCACCTTCCCGAAGGAACAGGTACAGCCGGAAAGCCGCTGATCCGCCTGCATAACAGCATGAACCATTAAACTTTACGCAATCTTTACCCAAAACACGGAACAGCCTTGACAGGCATTTGATATACTCCTTTCGGAACTGGGCATATGGCCCAGAGCGGAAGGAGTTTTTATATGGCGCTCACAGATATATTGCTGCTCTTCGGAGGCATAGGTCTGTTTCTATACGGTATGAACATAATGTCCGGCGGGCTGAGGAGTGCATGCGGTGACAAACTCCGCGTAATTCTCGAGCACGCCACCAGAAAAAAAGTCACATCAGTTCTCGCCGGACTGGGAACCACAGTTCTGATTCAAAGTTCATCAGCAACAGATGTCATGGTGATCGGATTCGTAAGCTCGGGACTGATGACATTGGCGCAGGCAGTCTGTGTCATAATGGGGGCGAACATAGGCACCACAGTCACAGCCCAGATCACAGCATTCAACATAAGCACATTCGCACCTGCCATCATTTTTCTGGGTGCTGCGATGCACATATTCATAAAGAAGAAAACCGTACAGCACATAGGTTCCATTCTTCTGGGGTTTGGGATGCTTTTCCAGGGCATAGGAATGCTGAAGGCAGCCATAGCACCTCTGGCAGGAAGTGAAGGCTTCAAGGCGTTTATCTCCGGACTCTCCAATCCGGTCCTGACCGTGATAATCGGCATCCTATTCACTGCCCTGCTTCAGAGCTCGTCATCGTCTATAGTCATCTTCCAGGCCTTCGCTATCCAAGGACTTATCTCATATGACACCGTGGTATACCTTATCATCGGCGCTGCAATAGGCTCGGTCACCCCGAACCTCCTTGCCGGGATCACCGCCAACCGTAACGGAAAACGATGTGCAATACTAAACCTGCTTTTCAATCTTCTGCGGGCGGCTGTGATACTCATCATCATTTCCGCCTTTCCTCAGGCAACAGAACTCATACGCAGTCTCTCTCCGGGAGACATAGGCAGACAGATAGCCAATACACACACAATTTTTGCAGTTGTTTCAGTCCTTCTTCTGCTCCCCTTCTCTTCATACATAGTCAAGATGTCGGAGCTCATTCTGCCCAAACGTGGTGATGAAATAAGGCCGAAAGTTGAACACAAGCTGATATACATGACACAGACAGACCGGGTGCCTGCTGCTCTTGCCTTGGATCAGGCCCACAAAGAGATCTCACGCATGGGTCACATGTCCCTGGAAAATCTGACTAACGCGACTGAGAGCTTTTTCAGGTTGGATCCACACAAGCCCGAAGAAGTTAACGAACTGGAGGAAGCCGTTGACTTTATGGCGAGAGCCATCGTCGATAAACTGGTTGAGTTGCATACTGAAGATATGACTCCAAGGGAGAAAAACCGTCTTTACAACATGATACAGGTCGTTGATGATATGGAACGCATCTCGGATCACGCACTGAACATTGTTGAATATCAGGCCAAGATCAGCGACGGCGCAGCGGATATAAGCGCGGAAGGCCTTGAAGAACTTCGGTCACTTTCGGATCTCACCCTAAGGTCGCTTTCCCTCGGCCTTGACATTTTCGAAAACGAGAGATTTGAGGCTATAGGAGAAGCAGAATCTCTCGAAAACAGCGTTGACGAACTGCAGGAAAAAATCGTGCAGAATCATGTGGAAAGGCTGATGAAGTACAACTGTAACCCTCTTGGCGGTGTCATATTCACCGATATGAGCTCAGATCTAGAACGCTGCTCCGATCACGCAATCAACATCGCAACCTCGCTCAGCGCACGAAAGGCTGCATAGGAAGGAGAAAAAGAAAATGGAATCGACATACGAAATCGCAGTTCTCGGGATCATGGCATCCTTGCTTGTTCTCATACTTTTCGTTCCGTTCGTGATTGTAATCATTAAAGGCAAAACAAGCCGACTGAGAGTCGTGTTCGGCGCTGATATCGCCATCTCCGAAACCGTGGAGAAAATGGAAAGCATCGGGTGCAGGGTAATCGGCGTAGAAACGGATTATCATGAAAATGAAATTACAATACGTCTGGAAATAACATCCAAACGGGACCGGTACAGTACTGTTATGACTGAACTGGTAGCTATTAACGGGGTCAAATACCTCGCTGAGGAGGTTCCCGCCGATCCAAGCGACGAATGAACAGTACAGCCCACTCAATGCTTTTGCTCCACCATCTGCTTGTAATATCTGCACAACAGTGCAGATTTTTTTTTGTGCAATTTCATACATAATATTTCTGCCCCGTTATTGACCGATCATTTACCGGATGATATAATTAGGCAAACTTGAACCGACGGAGGCCGCATATGGCACGCACGACCGCATACGCATATTACTATTACTATTACTTGGGATAAAAGGTAATAGTGATTTGCTACGCGTAGTGTCAGGGTTCAGTATACTGATCATTAACCGCCCATGTAAATCACATGCGCGGTTTTCTTTTTTCATTAATCCTGATAAGTTTTTTGGAGGGCATCATGGTTGTCAAGATCATCTTTCTGGTTGTTTTCTTCGCTGTGATGATACTGGTCGGATTCCTGTGCAGGAAAAAAGCCGCCGGTGTCAACGGATTTGTGCTGGGGGGCAGAAACGTAGGTCCCTGGCTCACCGCATTCGCTTACGGAACATCGTATTTTTCAGCGGTCATCTTCATTGGATATGCAGGCCAGTTTGGCTGGCGTTTCGGAGTATCCACAACCTGGGTCGGTATCGGAAATGCAGTCATCGGCTCCCTGCTTGCCTGGGTCATCCTGGGAAGAAGAACCAGGATCATGACTCAGAAGCTGGACTCAAAAACCATGCCAGATTACTTCGGCACACGTTTCCAGTCCACTTCGCTCAAGCTTGTGGCTTCCGCGATCGTATTCATATTCCTTGTACCGTACACTGCTTCTCTTTACAACGGCCTTTCAAGACTGTTTGAGTCTGCATTCCACATCGACTACGTATGGTGTGTCGTTATCATGTCGGTTCTCACCGCAATCTACGTGATTGCAGGAGGATACATGGCCACTGCCGTTAACGATTTTATACAGGGCATCATCATGCTTGTCGGAATCGTGGCTGTCATAGCTGCAGTGCTCGTGGACAACGGCGGTTTCGTGGAATCCCTGAAGTCACTGTCCCAGATATCTTCCGAGACGGCTCCCGATCTCAACGGTGCCTTCACTTCGTTCTTCGGGCCTGAGCCACTTGCGCTCCTCGGCGTCGTGCTGCTCACATCTCTCGGAACGTGGGGACTGCCTCAGATGGTCGGAAAGTTCTATGCCATCAAAAGTGAATCCGACATCTCAAAAGGAACTCTCATTTCCACCATTTTTGCGATTGTGGTCGCAGGCGGATGCTACTTTCTCGGCGGATTCGGAAGACTGTACGGTGACGTCATATCCTATAACGGATCAACTCCGAGCTATGACAGCATCATCCCGTCTATGCTGGAAGGGCTTCCGACGATCATAGTTGCGATCGTCATAGTGCTGGTGCTTTCAGCCTCCATGTCGACCCTTTCTTCTCTGGTGCTCACATCGTCATCCACGCTCACTCTTGATATAATAGTACCTGTCAGGAAGAAAGCCAATAAGGAGACTTCGCAGAAATCACAGCTCATCACTATCAGGATCCTGGTCCTGTTCTTCATCGCAATTTCCGCTTTCATAGCCATCGTTCAGGCCAAGTCCAACATCACCTTCATTGCTCAGCTTATGGGCATTTCATGGGGTGCTCTCGCAGGCGCGTTCCTGGCGCCCTTCCTCTACAGCCTGTACTGGAAGAAAGTCACCAA
>CACZSC010000120.1 GCA_902783755.1 uncultured Ruminococcus sp.
AGCACGTATCCGTTTTCCCTTGTTATACGGGGCCCGACGGTCCAGCAGCTGTCCATTCCGCAGCTGTGGCACGTGTAAAGCCCAGGGTGATAGTCATCGCCATAAGGGTTGTCAAGGTTGTAGAGCAGGTCGGAGATACAGATGAGACCGTACCCGCTCTCTTCGGGGTCATCCCACTTTTCGTCTTTCTTGTACCCGAGCTCCTCTGCGTCTATCATGCCGAGGAGACTTTTTCCGTTGATGTATATATCTGCATACTTTTCCCCGGGCATGGTCCGGGTGACTTCCGAAGAAAGCTTCGGGTCCTCAGTTATCCTGAACTCTATCGTATCGGTCCTTTCTGTAATGTCCATGCTGTCTTCCTCCTCTGATAAAATGCTCCTGTAATGCGCGGAACCGTCCGGGATGAATCTTGCAGATAACGGGCAGTCCGGCGGTATAAGGGCGAAAGAAGCAAGTATCTTTTCCTTCATCACGTCAGTGCAGAGCACCGTATTCAGGAATACCAAGATCCTGCCTCTGCTGACCTCGACCCTTCCCCTCGGGTAATAGTCGAATGGATGGCCGCCGGTAACGTGGCGGGGAAGCTTCTCCCATTCGGCTCTGTGGTTAAAGTTATCACCGCTCTTTGATGAGAATCCGCACGGTTCAAGCGGGTCACCGGCAGCATCGCACATGACCTTAACGGTGATGAGTTCACCGCCTTTCACCCAGAATATACCTTTGTACATCAGTGTTCTGTTCCTTCCGTCAGGCTTCTCCGGTTCCTGATATCAGGATGATCTGCCTGTCTGTTCTTATAAGGTTATCTTCCGCTTTCTTAATGAGGACAGGTGATGGCTCACATATGATGAGCGGTTTCCCTTCATAATGAATGTTCCTCAGCTTTCCGAAGGCGTCCCAGAACAGGGCAGTGTCGAGGAATGAGGATTCATCTCCTTCATCCCGCGCGTTCTCGCACTGCACCGGATGCCTGAGGATGAAGTCCCTCACGCAGGTCCTGAACGAGTTCGTGGCCCCCATGCCTGCGGTGATCCGCGTGAACTCCCCGGGCCTGAAATCCCGGTCCTCATTTATATAAGACTGCACTTTCCTTATGTTCTGTTGGCCTTTTATGAAAACAGACGTAAAATTTTCCTCGGGGCACCGGTCCATGAGGTACCGGTACTGTTTCAGCAGGTCCGGATCGTGACCGACGTCTCCTGAGACAGCGGTCATCTTTCCGGGGGTGCCTCTGATCTCAACCCTGAAATCAGTGCCGCCGGCCCTTACATCAGCGCAGAGCCTCGTGTCTTCCGAAGTTCCCGGGGAGAGGGATGTGCTGTCGGGCGGAACGTATATGAGCAGCTTCTGCAGGGCCGTCACCACGGTCTCCGGACAGGGGCATCCGATACGGTTCGTCTTTTTCGTGAGTCTCAGGTCCAGATGCCCGATCCCGACGTAGTTTTCTATGATCAGTCTTCTGATATACATTGCCTGTCAGCACGCGAAGCCGATGGGCTTCTTTTTCGTCCCGGTACATATGTTAGGTATCTCGATATCGGATTCTTCTATCTCGGTTAGCATCCTGTCGGTAACCTTGTCGGGATCCATCGCGATGATCCGTCTCGCCTGGTTCATCTTAGAGCATTCGATGATGTTCCTGACATATCTCCCGTTCCCGAAATCACTCTGTTTCCTTGCAATGTCAAAGACTCCGGACAGCTTTGCCACCGCGCCGTCTGAGAGCGTCATTCCTTTGGACTTTCCGATAATCCTTGCGATCTCGCAGAGCTCGGATGAGTCGTAGTCGGCGAACGGGATATGGAAAGCGATCCTTGAGCGCAGGCCCGGGTTCCTTTTTATGAACTGCTCCATCTTGTCTGTGTATCCTGCGAATATTACTACGATATCCTCACGCCTGTTTTCCATCTCCTGTACTATGGTATTGATGGCCTCGTCCCCGTAGAGACCTTCCTTGTCATCCACGAGGGAGTATGCCTCGTCGATGAACAGGACACCGCCGGTGGCCTTCTTGAATTTATCCTTCACGATCGATGCAGTCCATCCGACATAACGTCCGACCAGGTCTCCGCGTCCGACTTCGACGAGATGTCCCTTTGACAGGAGACCGTTCTCCTTCATGATCCGTGCGAACAGCCGCGCGACAGTGGTCTTTGCGGTCCCGGGGTTGCCTGTGAACACCATGTGCATGGCAGGCCTGTCCTGCGGGATCCCCCTGTCCTTGTATACTTTCTGCAGCTTGTAGTAGTCGAGGGCTTTGTTGATCACTTCCTTTGCCTCTTTAAGACCTATCATCTCATTGAGGCTGTCATATGCCGACCCTTTGGGTCTTTCCATGACCGCTTCCTTCCTGGAGACCTGAATGTTCCTGTACTGGGGATAGACCGACGTCCTTATCTTTCTGTTGTACCATTCCTCGAACATGGTCCGAAGCTCTCCCGGGAGATACAGCCTGTCCCCGCTGAGACCGGAGTACAGTTTTTTGTCGGTGCGTATATGCCTTTCCCTGCAGAGCATGTCAAGGTATCTGCATGAATCTTCATAGTCCGCGAGATCTTCCCTGATATCCACCATGCCCACCGGACCGAGGTTCTCGTAAAAAATCCGCTTCAGCTTTTCACATGACCTGGGAAGGCAGAATACGGTAAGAACGCTGTTCCGGTACCTGAGCATGGCCTCGCATATCCCGTCGATCATTTCCTCGTCGGGATCCGCGTATTCATCGTCATCATCGTCGTCATCATCCACAGTGCCGGGAGTGAATCTGACCACGACCGCCCCGTTTTCCGAGCTTCTGTATATGCTGTTATACAGCTTTTTACGGAATTGCTGACTTGAACTTATATCAACGGAACAGTACCGTCTGCTTTTCAGTCTGTCGTTGTCATACAGTGCGTCAAGAAGGATACGGCAAATCGCCCCGCTTGTCTCGCTGTCATCACTCTCGACGAAATAGTGGACGGGATGGCCGAAGGCCCTGGAACTGGATTTCCCGCTGTAGATGCGGTCGAGCTCCTGCCTTAGAGTATCTCCGGTAAGCATAATCTCTGATGTCAGGTACAGTTTATTTTTCTCAACGGTACTGGCGATCATATTTTCGGCATAATCGTATTCACTGTAACGGTTGTATCTTTCGATTCCGAACTGCTCGAGGACCTCATCGCTGTCGGGTATGAAATCTTCTCTGCTGGCCCTGCAGAGAAGGGTAGAGATGGATTTGAGCATGGTCTCCTTCAGCTTCAGATCTTCGGCATGGATACCTGTGGCTTTGATGAAGGTTTTTGCTGTCTTTTCAAAATCGATGAGATCAAGCGATATGATACCGCAGGTCAGCAGTGAGTCGTTGATTGAAGCAACGAAACAGTAGTAGTTGTCTCTTGAACTGTTGAAAACCCTCGTGTTCCACGCAATCTGTCGTATACGCTCCCTCTTTGTACGGCTGTCGTTGTTTTCCTCGGCCCATGTTTTGTCTTTTATTACTCCGCTTATTTCATAGAACAGCATCTCTTACCTCCCGTGATCATCACTTCTTTTCTTGTTCCGGTATGATTCTAGCATGTATCATGCACCGAAAAGGGGATGTGAGAAGCAGAAATAAGAAAGGACCGTGAAAGTCACGGCCCGGGTTTGATATGTGATTCAGTCGTCGAAAATGTCTCCCGTGCATTTCCTGCAGCGGTAGTGATCGTCATGTCTGACCTCGTAATCGGTCAGGCGGAACGTGTCCGCGATCTTCTTTATGACATTCGGCCTGTTGATGCACCTGTCGATGTATATGATCGCTCGGCTGTTAGTACGGTCCCATATGACCCGTCCCCTGGGACTGTATATGTAGTCTCCGGGCAGGTGATTTTCATCCCACAGCCTGTCGTGGCCGTATGAGTTGTCGAGCTTGTCCGCCTGCTCACGGCCTTCGGAGAGCGGCACCGCGTTGAATATGAGTTTCCTGTTCAGATAGAAGAACGGACCTATGAGTGGATTGTTTTCCATGATGTGACTCCTTCTTTTTCCTGTATGTTCCTTGCTCTGATTATATCAGTATTTTCCATATAATTCCATAGCATTCTCTTTGCTGCGCCTGACTTGGCAGTATCCCTGTTATTTGTTAAGGTTCATGAAAGTAGATTCTCTTCATTTCCGCGTCGCCGTTGCGCCAGTCATAATCGGGGTAGTTGACGGAGAAGGGGAAAATGCCGTCCTTTTCAGGCTTTTGAAGATCCCCGCAGTGGCGTCTCACATAATCGATGGCATAGGCATAGTCCCAGACGGAGATCTGTTCCGAGGCGCAGGCGATCACTGGACAGACTATGTCCGCAACCTGCCAGAGCATCCTGTGGATGAGAACTGAGTCCTCAGGGCTGATCCCTGTCCCTTCAAGCCTGCCGTAAACTTCCTCCGGTGTCTCAGCCCATCCTTCGAATATGTCGAGCCTGTACGCGGCTTCGGGAAGCTTTCTGAACAGTCCGTTCTTCCCGGTATATACCAGTTCTGACACCTGTTCGATCATAAGCGCGGCGCTGAACAGGTGCAAGTAGTATTCAGCACTGAACGGATCAGCCGCGAAACAGTCCATGAGGGCGTATATTATGTCCCTGCCTTTTATGTCCAGGGCCGTACGGATGGTTTTCCTGAGGGTGGGTATCTGGCCGTAATGCAGGTTCATGTATCTTTTCATTTTTACCATTCGTATTTCCTTCTGTCAGCTGTTATTTAACCTTGAGCCACATGGCGGGCCTGATCCCTATGTCAGGGTTGATCACGACATCTATGTCTATAGCTACCGTCCTGTGATTTAAGGAGGTAACACACCCTTTGTTTATGGCTGATCTGTCCGTTCCCCTCAGCCACCAGTCCATTCCGTTCCGGATGAATTCGAACTTTTCAGGGCTGTCATATGTCACACGTGCCCAGCTTTCCGCATACTTTGCGACAAGGTATTCGGTGGGCAGGCATTTTCTTGATTCCACGGTCCGGAAGTATCTCTTTACCTGAGATGCGTCAAGGACGAATATCCGGTCTTCCGTCCTTCTCCTTGTATAGTGCCCGGACCTAGTCGATATGTCGGTCCTTATCTTTGATGTAATGATCATTTCCCGTTCTTCGGGACTGAATGCGCTGTTCAGGAAGTCAACGTTCAGCCATTTTCTCAGCAGGCTTGAAGGCCATGATGCGTATCCGAACCTGCGGCAATATGACTCGCAGTCCAGAAGATATCTGGATGTGACGAGGATCCTGCCTGATTTCCTGTCAAGGACGGACCATTCTATGTCTGTTTTTACCTCAGGGTCCGTTCCCTGGGGATACCTGCCGAACCTGATGATCTCATCCTGCTTGGCATCAGTGTTTACGATAGAGTTCAACATTCTTTATGACCTCGTGTATCTTGTCCCCAAGTACAGTATCCTCTTTCAGTTCATTCCCTATTTCGGTGACGCAGCAGCTGACCAGAGATGGATCCGTGTCATGGAATAAACTGCCGATATCGTAAGGAGAAAGGGAAGTCATGAGGCTGATCACATACATCGCCGCATGCCGGGCCTGCACGATCTCCGTTCCTCTGCCGGTACCCGTAAGGTCACTGCTTCTGACATTAAAGACACGTGCGGTCGCGGATATGATCGAGCGTGCATCGGTGATCTCAGAATCCGGGTTGTCGGTGATATAGTCCGTGACTGACTTACTGATCATGTCCAGACTGACAGGTTCCCCGGTCAGCTGGCTTGCAAAGGCAAGCTTCTTCATGACACCGTCGATCTGTCTCAGGCTCCCGCTTATGCTGTCTGCCAGACAGGAGACAACGTCTGCGGGGATATGGAGATCATACTTCCTCGCCTTTTCTTTGATGGCGGCACAGCGGAGCTCGTAATCCGGCGGCTGGATGTCGACCGAAACGGAAGACTGGAACCTTGAAAGGAGCTCATCCCTTAATCCTTCATAAGCCCTGACAGGCTTGCTCGAGGCGATGATTATCTGCTTCCCGTCGGCGCACAGGGCATCAAACAGCCGGAGAAATACCGCCTGGGCGTACTCCTTGCGTTCTATGTAATCCATGTCATCCACAAGGAGCATATCGTAATACCTGAAACGATCCGTAACATCCCTTATATCATTGCGGAATACCAGTGCGTCGATTATCCGGTTATCAAGTTCCTCGGCAGTCGTGTAAGCGATACTGTGCCCGTAGCTTTTCACTCTGTTCGCGGCGGCATACAGCAGGTGGGTCTTTCCGAGACCTGATCCGCCCCAGATGAACAGAGGATTGAGAATGGCCCTGTTACAGAGGTTTTCAGGCATGAAGTTCACAGCCGCGGCAAGCACGGCCGATCTGGCAAACCTGTTGGACTCTCCCTCGATGAAGTTGTCGAACGTGAAACCCGGGAAAGGTTCCGCCAAAGAGGCGTCTTCATAAGGACCGGAAGCTTCATGTCCAAAATAGGACGGACGTCTGTCATGTGTTGCACTTTCAAACCAGCTTTCGATCACTTTCCTGACATATGATCTTTCATATTCGTTTGCGTCCGGTGCCCTGTCATCCGTCCTGAAACAGCATATATCGAGCATTCCGGTGCAGAAGGCGAGCTTGCTCGAAGTGATCTCGAATTCCAGATATCCGAATGTGAATCTGTCACCGGTCTTCAGTCCCGATGACTCCGGATCCCGTATCCTCAGGGCAGGCCTGACTGCGTAATCAGATTCACTGACGAGCGCACCTTCTTTGTAGATCAGTCCGTAAACACTGACGGCAGCGGCGTGATCGGAGCCATATCCGGGCGTACGCAGCCACCAGGGCTCCCTGTATTCACGCAGATGGACTGGCAGCATCTCTGCTTCATCGATGCTCAGCAGGGTCGCTTCGACTATGTCGATGTCCCTGTCTTCTGAAGTGACGATCGTAACATTCATTTTCTCTTTTCAGCACATTCCTTCCTTTTGTTTTCATTGCATCCAAAATGGATCCTCGCACCGGATAAGGCCTCTTTGCCCGAGACATCAACTGTGCTTACTGCAAGGATCTCGGCAACAGGCCCGCCGGTTTTACTGAAACTTGTCTCATCATCATAATATGATTTCCCGATCTTGTCCCAGTCATCCAAGCTGCCTTCGTAGTACACGTGTTCCAGGTGGCTGCATCCCTCGAACGCACTGTATCCTATCTTTTTAACGGATGAGGGTATGTATATCCTCCTGAGGGAGGTACACCCGGCGAATGCGAAACAGCCGATCTCATCGATGCCTTCCGGAAGCAGTATGTCCGTGACCCCGGTCAGGCCTGCCATGGCCCCGTCACCGATCATGGTGACCTGACATTCCTGTCTGAACGGGCTTATGGCTCTCTCCGGGATCCTGACTATTTCGTTTTCAGTCCTGAGTAATTCGACCAGCTTATGCGTTTTTTCCTGCATGTTTCCTTTTTTCGGAGAGAGTCCGGAACTTCCGACGTGAAAATACGATCCGTTCCGTTCCGGTTCCGTATTCCAGGTCCTCTTCAGAAAACCCGTGTAATCCATTGATGCTCCTGCCGCAGCTTCGGTAAGCCTGGCCGCAGTCTTTTTAAGTTCATACAGGAACTCACCGCCGAACGATTCCATCTCGGGGTCCGGGTCGCGCTGTGATCTGTTGGAGACCAGGATGTAGCCTGCGTGCCCGATAGCGAACGCGTAGCGTTTGCCGGTCATTATGAACCTTATTCCCGAGAACTCAAAGACATCGCCGCTCCGGAGGGAGCATTCAGATACAAGATCAAGTGTCAGTGCAAGGTTGACGGGCTGGTAGTATTCGAAACTTCTGTCATCATCGTAAACGTTTTCTGATATCATCCACAGATCCTTCACATATGCATGAGCGCGCTTGTAGGCAATGAAATAGCTGCCGGAGTAGTATTCCGAATGGATGCAGGGACGGTCCGGCAGGTCGAGCTGGCTCATAGGGGGAAATATGACTTCCCGTATATCCGCTTCAACAGGTCTCCTGCTGACATATCTGACATCGGGTTCCGCATTCTCGAACCATTTTTTGAATCCTGCAGAAGCGCTCTCACCGTCTTCTGAGTAACGGATCCCCGTATCGGTCAGCGCAAGTGCGGTATCTTCTGACAGTATCTCGAATTCTATCGCGCCGAATTCTATATGATCGCCGGGGACACATATGCCGTCGGGCCTGTCGTTTCCCTGGATAGTGACAGCCGGCCTTAGTGCGAGTTCGGTACTGTATTCGGGACGGTAGTCGCTCTTCCAGTAGTTTATGCCTGTGCTGAGTTTCCTCAGATGTTCCGGCAGGGCTTCATCTTCCTTCTGTGAGAGCATCCTTACTCCTGTCACCTTTATACTGCTTTTTTCAAAAGATTCTGCATAGACTGTGGTCAGCATTCCGGTATCCTCCTTCATGAATAAATTGTATTTCTGTGTACTCTCATCCTGCAATAATAATATACATGATTTAATGCACCAAAAATGGGATATGAAAAAAGGGCCATGAACTGACATGACCCAGAAACGGAAAGCATTATGGGTGAAACAGCGAAGAGATAATCTTGTAGCTGTTTGAATATTAGGATCAGAGGGCGGATGATGAGGCCCGGCTGCATGAAATAACTATGCTTAATAATCCTTGATTGCCTTCTTCAGGCGTTCTTTGATGCTGACTGCAAGTGATTCGGGATATTTTACGGTAACGAAGCCAGCATACTGAAGAGCCCAGTGCTCCATCGCCATGGGACTGACTCTGACAGACACCCTGACTTTGCCATCATCACATTTAGAGATCCGTATATCTTTTCCGAACCAGTCGATCACCTGGTCGAGGATGAACTCCTCGGCAATGAACTCGACGGTCTCGGGCTTGTCCGTGTACATGTAGGGAAGTGCGGTCGAAAGATCCTTGTAATTTATACCGTTCCTGAACCCCTCGATAGTCGTTATCGGTGTAAGCTTGTTTTCGGTTATCCTAAGATTTGATATGCGGTCAAGGCGGTGGTAGATCATGTTCTGCCAGTGCTCCTCCCATCCCATCAGGTAGTACCTCTGGTTGTGCAGGATGAGCTGATACGGGCTCACATGATGCGGATGCGTCCTGTGCAGCTTCTTGTCCGCTCCGTATTTGTTGTAGTCGAAGCAGATCTGCTTCTTCTGCTCGATTGCTTCGTCGATGAGCTCTATGTTGTAGAACAGGGCAGGGTTCTCGGTCTTGTCCCAGTCACCCACGGAATGAATGTGCTTCACGTGTGAGCGGAAATACCTGTTTGACAGGCAGCAGAGCTTCTCTATAAGGTCCTTCGTGTACTTCACCGGTATATGCTTGCTGGAAAGGACGCCGTCGATCAGCATCCGGAGCTCGGAGTCCGTGAAGTCGCGCTCGCAGAGATAGCTGCCTTCGCGCGTGGACTCGATATCCAGGCCGGCATCCTTCAGAAGATTGATGTTGCGGCTGATGGCTTTCCTTTCGACCGTTATGCCGTATTCCTTTTCAAGGATGTCGGCTATATCCTCCTGCTTGAGTGGGTGGTCGTAGTCGCTGTATTTGTAATAGATCTGCAGTATTCGCAGCAGGGCGAGTTTTTTCGGTTCCAGACTTTCCATATCCTTCCTCCAGTGTGATTCTACTGGATATAATGTACCATATTCGGTGCACATAATCAAGAGGTCGGAAACGGTTGGAGAATCTTTTTTACATAGTTTTTATTAACCGTCCTGAGCGGTGCCCGGCGCCAGGCCGGAACCTTCCTGCATCACGGTATCATCTGTCCTGTATCTGTTTATCAGCTTCTCATGAGCGAAAATAAGATCCCTGAGATCAGCGCTGAGCCTCAGCTTTTCTCCGCTGTCGATGCAGGTCTTGGCGTAGTCGTCCGCGTACATCCTTATGCGCGGATAATGAGGCATCAGGACGTTCGTATAGTAGTTCCTCACGAACAGGCGGGCGCTGAAGCCGCTGTACAGGATGTCAAGATCTATAGACTTGGAGACGGCCGGCGCATCAAGACCGGCTATGGCGTCACGGTCACACGAATCGATCTCCTCGAGAAGTGCCAGCATCACGTATCCCGTATTTATGTCTGTCCTGTCGAGATCAACATCAAGGCTGTTCCCGTCTTTCACGAATCTGCCGAGGAGTTCTGACGGCGTACTGCAGTTAAGAAGTTCGCTGTATGTGACCGGGGGCAGGAAACAGCCGCATTCCGATATGGTGGACGCGACATTCCTGAGTATGGGCCTGTCCTCCTTTTCTGAGATGGCAAGGAGAAAATCAACTGTGAAATTTCTGAATCTGCTGCTGGTCTTCAGCGCTTTGTTGATCTCATACGGCATCCCGTCCCGCTGGCATCTTTTACCGTCTTTCATAAAGGGCCAGCGGCCCCAGAGTCCGTAGAA
>CACZSC010000121.1 GCA_902783755.1 uncultured Ruminococcus sp.
GACAGCGGGGAAAGCGACGGCATACTGTGTGCCCCTGTACATGAAAACTGTATATCCGCCGTTGTAACCCTGCACCTTTATATCCCCGTAATCCGGGTGTGAAACTGCGCAGCCGTGCTTTTCAGCTTCGGAAAGTATCACTCTTTCCGCGTCTGTGTCCACTTCGCCGTACACCACGGGCACTCCGGGCTTCATTATCCCGGCCTTTTCAGCTGCGATCTTTCCGGTGGTATCACCGAGAAGCTCCGTATGATCGAGATCTATCCCTGTTATGACGGATACTGCCGGAGTCTTTATTACGTTGGTGGAGTCGAGACGGCCTCCAAGACCGCATTCCAGCACCACGTAATCTGCGCCGGCATCTCTGTAGTACAGAAGTCCAATAGCCGTTATGAGCTCAAACTCGGTGGGTCCGTCCTCCATTCCTGAGGCGGCTTTGCTGACGATCTCCGTATACTTGGCAAGATCATCATTTGAGATGGGCCTTCCGTTCAGCATTATCCTCTCGTTGAACCTCTCGACGTAGGGCGATGTGAACAGTCCAACCCTGTATCCGGCGGCCCTGAGTATGGCGGCGGTCATGGCGGATACGGAGCCTTTCCCGTTGGTGCCGGCCACGTGAATGAACTTCAGATGATCCTGGGGATCTCCGAGTTTTGCGCACAGTTTGGTTATCCTGGAAAGGCCCGGCCTTGACCCGCGCCAGTCCGTGGAGTGGATGTATTCAAGAGCTTTCCTGTATGTCATTTTTCTATTTCAGCGGCGTTTTCAGCGCTTTTTTCAGTTTGATGTTGATCTCATCGAGCAGCGGTACCAGGATTATATTGAGGCAGAAGAGGATTATGAACTGCGGGAGCCTTACCACAACATAGCCCCAGTAGGTGTTGGAGCTGTACAGGATCGATATGAACCAGGTATCGAGGAACAGCGATATGATGAAATTGGATATGAACGCAGGAAGGGCTGCTCTCATCAGGAAGTTTTTGAACCTGGTCATGCAGAATCCGAAAAGGAAGCCTTTCAGTGCACAGGTCACCGTGAATCCCGGGAAATATATCCCTCTCGGGAAAAGGAGAGCTCCTATAAGGTCTATGAGCGCCCATACAACAGCCGCATCGACGGGTCCGAACAGAGATGCCGCCACCAGCACCGGGATGAACGCCAGGGATATCTTCAGCGAATCAGTGAAAACTATCGGTACGAACCTGTCAAGCACGACGCCCACAGCTACAAGCATTGCGCATATGACCATCCTGCGCAGGAAGATCTTTCCTTTCGACATAATGAAAAACCTCTCATAAAGTAATTGCGGAGAAAATCCGCCCGTACAATTATGAGAGATCTCGTCTTTCCAGCGGGATGCAACGATGGGACCGCAGCACAAGGCTTTCGTCCGGCAAACAACTCCCCGTTTTGCAGGCACTTGACGCCCCATCGTCTACTCTGTAATTGAAGAACTTTCTTCCGCGAATACGATTATATCATATATTTAGTCGCGTGTAAATGATTATAATACTATATATTGTATTTTTCGTCCTGTTTTTCCGTATTTTTCTGCATGTTTTCCATGAGTCTGGCGTTGAATTCCTCGGCAGTGTTGTATCCCATCTTTTTCTGACGGTTGTTCATGGCTGCTATCTCTATGACGACGGCCAGGTTCCGGCCGGGTTTAACAGGGATCGTGGTAGTCGGGATCTTTATGCCCATTATGTCCGTATACTGGGTCTCAAGCCCCAGGTTTGCGTAGCTCTTGTCGTCCTGCCAGGGCTCTAGATTGATCACCATGTCGATCTTCTCGGTCTCCTTTACGGATCCCATGCCGAACAGTCTCCTGACATCTACCACTCCGATGCCGCGGAGCTCGACGTAATAACGGATGATCTCCGGCGCCTGGCCGACTATGGTCTTGTCGGATACCTTTCTGAGCTCAACAGCGTCGTCGGCGATGAGCCGGTGACCGCGTTTTATGAGCTCGATGGCGGTCTCTGATTTTCCGACGCCGCTGTCGCCCGTGATATATACGCCTTCGCCGTAGACTTCGACGAGGACTCCGTGCCTTGTGATGCAGGGGGCAAGCTGAAGATGCAGATATGCGATGAGCGCTGCCATCAGGTCAGATGTGTTCTCCTCAGATGTCAGGATAGGCACACCGAAGTATTCGGCGATCTCCACCCCCTCTTTGAGTACTTCGATCCCGTGGGCGACGATGACACACACAGGCTTCTTCTCAAAGAACTCATACATGCGCTGCTTCATGTCTTCAAGAGGCATCTGCCTCAGGAGCACGTCCTCGGCCTTGCCTATGATCTGGACCCTGAAGGTATCGAAATGCTCGAAGAATCCGCTGAGGGCCAAGCCCGGCCTGTTGACCTCCGTGGATTCTATCATGATCTCCGAGGGATCTGCGGGCGTGTATTCGACCTTGAGACCGATATGGTCTATTATCTTCTGAAGATCTACTCTCTTGACATTTTCCATGATATCTGTATTCTCCTGTTCCGTTTCTGCTCCGATTATATATCACCCGCCCGCCAAAAACAACATTTTCCTCATATATTATTGAAGAACCCGCCGTTTTGTGGCATAATAAAGTGAAATATTATGGATTATTTTACAGGTGCCGCTTATGAGAACATCGATCAGAAAGATATGCCTTGTCCTGGTTTCGCTTATGCTGCTGTCTTCCCTTCCTGCCCTCTCATCGTGCAAGGGCTCGGAAGACCTGCTCCTGTCCAGCGATACCGATCTTACCGTCGTCATGAAGGCAGACGGCTACGACGTGCCGTACGAGATATACAGGTACGTCGCCGAATCCTACAGGAACCAGTACAGGGACAATTACGGACCCGGATTCCAGAACGGGGAGAACGGCGACGCCATACTCGAAGAGTTCGAGAACGACGTGGAGTCGATGATAAAGAAGCTGTACACCACACCGCTAGTATGCAGGGATTACGGCCTCGATCCGGATTCCGAAGTCATAGTCACCCAGGTGGATTTTGCCATGGACGACATCTATGCGAGCTACGATTACGATTACAGGAAATACATGGAGGACATCGAGGAATACAACATGAACGACTCCGTGTACAGGTTCCTCACGAGAAACGACATCCTCGCCCAGGAGCTCATGGAGATCTTTATCAGCCGCGGCATCATAAAGACCGACGAAACCGAGATCCGTGAAGTGTTCGGCTCCGACAAGGTAGTGAGGATAAAAAATCTCCTCATTAGCGCGACCAACGGAAAGAGCGACGAAGAGAACCGGAAGCTGGCGGAGGAGCTTCTCGCAAAGCTTGAGGCCGGAGCCGATTTCGAAAGCCTGCTGAAGCAGTACGGCGAGGACCTTTACATGTTCAACAACCCGGATGGCTACTATATCGTCGGAGGCAACTTCATCGAGGAGTTCGAGGACCTTGCATATTCCCTCGAAGTCGGGGAGACCAGCGGTATACTCGAGACGGCGTCCGGCTACAGCATAATGAAGAGATACGAGAAGGAACAGACATATCTCGACGAGCACTACGAAGAACTCAGGAAGATGTACATCACCGGTACATACAACCTGATGCTGGCTGATGCAATGAACAACATGGTGCTCGAAAAGACCGAAGAATTTTCAAGATACCAGATACTTAAACGGGCCGAGAAATAGGGCGCCCGGAAAGGAATCATTTTGAAATCACGAAGATACAAGAGAAAATCATCCCAGGGTTCCCAGAAGGCGAAGAAGATCATCATAAGGATACTGTTCGTGCTTCTTGCCGCCTGCATCATTACGGCGCTGACGATACTTCTGGGACACCATCTGCTGGACAAGGCCAGAGAGGCCGAACAGGCAGAGCAGGCCGACACCGGCACCGCCGCGCCGAAAACGGTGCAGCCCGCCGAGTTCGACATAACCTGCACGAAGGCTCCCTCAGTCAAAGCGGTTCTCATTGATCCTGACAGCGTAAAAAGGGAGACCGTTGAACTTTCACAGAACACGGGCGTACCTGCCGACGAACCTGCTGAAACAGAAGACACAGGAACCGGCGACCCCGTGCATGACCTTATAAACAGCATGTCAACATATTATGAGACCATGGTGCTTGATATCCGCGGGAATGACGGCAGGCTCGCGTATTCTTCACCGTCTGTGATGAAGCTCCTGGGAGTCGATCCCGGAACGCAGGAAGATGAAGTGCTCACGGACCTGAAGGATACGGTCGCATACATAAAGGCCGTCATCGCAGGCCGCGGGCTTTACGAGACGACAAAGCTCAGGATATGCGGCATAATCCCTTCCTACATCGATACGGAGCTCTCCGGTTCAGCAGACATCGCCGACCTTGCGGTAATAAGCGAACTTGCGGACCTGGGGTTCGACGAGGTCATAGTGGATATAAATGGGATCGATGAGATAACGTACGAGAGAGCCGTCGAGATACGTATATACCTCAACAGCCTGATCGAAAAGCTGGACGGCAGGATCTACGTGGGAGTGCTTCTCCCGGATTCGATATATATAAAGTCTGCGAACGCGAGAGTGCTCCAGGTGTTCGCCAGCTCCTGCGACTTCATTTGCATGGACTTCGATTCCGACGAGTTCGAGACCCAGAAGGAGGCCTTCACCGGCACCTCCCTCAAGCTCCAGTCCCTTCAGGGGATCATAGGACTGTACAATATAAGAGCTGTCGTGAACGACCGGATGACAAGCTACGAGCAGGCCGAGTTCACGGCATGCGAGTTCGCGGGGCTCGAGAACATCATGGTGCTGCACAGCGTGCTGCCGGAAGATCTCAGGTATGACGAGGATGCGCCTGAGGAGACCCGTGATACGGAAGAGACAGATCCCTATGAAACGGAACCCGCCGAAACTGACGAGACCACGATAGATGACAATACCAATCCATACGCAACGATAGATACGGATGTGGAACCCATAGAGACCGATGAGAACGGAGAGCCCGTCGAGACGGATCTGCCCTGGTTCTAAGCTATTCCGGAGGACAAATGACCATACTTGTATTTTCAGATTCCCACGGACATTACTACAACCTGCAGAAGACAGTGAAGCTTCATCTCAACTGCGGGACCTGCGATGCCGTTTTCTTCCTTGGAGACGGCGTGCCTGACATACAGGAACTCGAGAACACCTACCCGACCCTGCCGATATACTACGTCTACGGCAACTGCGAGTGGACCACTTCCCTCTCGGATGCCGTTTATGAAAGGGTCGTTGAGTTCGCAGGCAAGAAATTCCTTCTCATGCACGGACACAAGTACGGTGTGAAATCGGGCATAGACCGTGCCGCCCTTAGGGGAATAGAGCTCGGATGCGACTGCGTGCTCTACGGTCATACCCACTGCGCCGAGGATACGGTGTACGAAAGCCCGCTGGGCACCATACGGGTCATAAACCCGGGGGCTCTGGGTCCTTCACCTGATCATTCCTACGCACTTCTCAACATTGAAAAAGGCCGCATCGTTTGCGGTTTCGGACAAGGAAAATAACGGAGGTAACCTGCTATGCCCAAGAAATACTCACTGGGGCTGGAACTCGGCTCCACGCGCATCAAGGCGGTGCTCATCGACGGGGACCACAGACCCGTCAAGACCGGCGAATACAGCTGGAAAAGCACATATGAGAACGGTGTCTGGACATATGACCTGAAGGACGCATGGGAAGGCGTCATCACTGCCCTTTCCAACCTCGGAGAGCTGCCCGAGATATCGGCCATGGGGATCTCCGCGATGATGCACGGTTATCTGGTGTTCGACAGTGAATGGAACCAGCTTGTGCCTTTCAGGACGTGGCAGAACACCATAACCGGAAGAGCGGCCGAAGAGCTGACAGCTCTCCTCGAGTTCAACATGCCTCAGCGCTGGTCCGCATCCCACGTTTACCAGGCAGTCCTCAACGGCGAGGAGCACGTGCCGAAGATAGCGCATCTTACGACCCTTGCCGGCTACATCCATTATATGCTCACGGGAGTCGACGCAGTGGGTCTCGGAGAGGCCTCGGGAATGTTTCCGGTAGATTCGGATACACTGCAGTTCGACACGGACAGACTTGCGAGATTCAATAAAAGAGC
Organism: uncultured Ruminococcus sp.; assembly: GCA_902783755.1. GTDB lineage: Bacteria > Bacillota > Clostridia > Oscillospirales > CAG-272 > UMGS1696. Next base: position 6,078 of record CACZSC010000121.1, read on the forward strand.
TCATGAGCGTGGCGTCGAATGGGATCTTGAGGACATCCTGCCGAAGGTGCTGCCTGCAGGCGTCTGCGCCGGACAGATCACGAAGGAAGGCTCTGAGAGGATCAGCGGGCTCTTAGCAGAAGGCACTCCCCTCTGTCCCCCGGAGGGAGACGCAGGCACGGGAATGACCGCCACGAATGCCGTAAGGCCAGGTACCGGAAACATCTCAGCCGGCACTTCCATATTCTCTATGATAGTGCTCGGCAAACAGATGACCAGCGTGCACGACGAGATCGACCTTGTGACCACTCCCCACGGAAGGCCCGTTGCCATGGTCCACGGAAACAACTGCACTTCGGATCTCAACGCCTGGGTAGGCATCCTGAAGGAGGCTGCCGAACTCACCGGAGGAGACACATCAGATATATATACGAAGCTTTTCAACAGGGCCCTCGACGGCGCTCCCGACTGTTCTGACGTGACCGTATGCAACTATCTCAGCGGAGAGAGCGTAGCTCATCTCGATGAAGGTAGACCCATCGTCGCACGTCACCCGGGAGCGGATTTCAGCCTTTCAAATTTCATGAGAGCACAGATATATTCTACTATGGCCACACTCAGGATCGGTATGGATTTCCTTACGGCCGAGGGTGTCCGCATAGACTCCCTTACAGGTCACGGGGGCCTGTTCAAGACTCCCGGCGTCGCCCAGAGGTTCCTTGCCGCAGTATGCAAGGCTCCGGTCAGATGCATGAAGACCTCCGGCGAAGGCGGTCCCTACGGCATGGCCCTGCTTGCTGCCTTCAGCATACGCGAAGACAGGAGCGAAAGCCTTGAGGAGTATCTCGACAGTCACGTGTTCAGTGACACCGAGACAACCGTGGAAGAGCCAAGACCCGATGATATCGAAGGCTTCGAAAGATACTTGGAAAAGTTCACAGCCCTGCTCGAGGTCGAGCGGCTGGCAACGAAGAAACTTTAACGGAGGACATATATATGAACAGACCGCGTTATGAATTCTGGTTCGTCGTGGGGTCCCAGTTCCTCTACGGCAACGAAGTGCTTGAGACAGTGGACGCCCGCGCCCGTGAGATGGCTGAAAAAATGTCACTCAGGCTTCCCTATCCCCTTGTCTACAAGGTGACAGCCAAGACCAACCGGGAAATAACCGACATCGTCAAGGAAGCTAACCATGACGACAGCTGCGCCGGCATCGTCACCTGGTGCCACACATTCTCGCCGAGCAAGATGTGGACCAACGGCCTCGTGAATCTCCAGAAGCCATACTGTCATTTCGCAACCCAGTACAACCGGGAGATACCCAACGAAGACATCGACATGGATTTCATGAACCTGAACCAGGCCGCCCACGGGGACCGGGAGCACGGATTCATGGCAGCCCGTCTGAGGCTTCCGAGAAAGGTCATCGCCGGATACTGGCAGGACGAGGAGCCGGTCAGGAGGATCGGCGACTGGATGAAGTCAGCAGTAGGATGCGCAGTTTCAAGGAGCCTCCGCGTCATGAGATTCGGCGACAACATGAGAGAAGTTGCCGTAACTGAAGGCGACAAGGTGGAAGTCCAGGCCAAGCTCGGCTGGCAGGTAAACACCTGGGCCACCGGGGATCTTGTCATGGAGATGGAAAAGGTCACCGAGGAGGAGATCGACGCGCTCGTCGATACATATCTCAGTGAATACGACAGGAACACCGA
>CACZSC010000122.1 GCA_902783755.1 uncultured Ruminococcus sp.
CTGACGTTTTCAGCAGGGGCCGCGGCTATGACCGCGCCTATCTCCATCCTCTTCGCCACGTATCCGGGATGGTAGATCTCATCGACGATCCCGGTGGCGAGTCCTATCTGGTTCCCGTATGACGAATACCCGTTCGCCGCAGTGGTGACCAGTTTCCTCTGGGGAAGCTTCCCCTCTATGGTCTCGGATATGGGCCTCGTGGGATCCGCAGCTCCCGTCACTCTCATGGCGGCATAAACGTATGAACGTCCTGACAGAGGATCCCGGATCGCTCCTCCGATGCAGGTGGCGGCTCCTCCGAAAGGCTCAATCTCTGTCGGATGATTGTGGGTCTCGTTCTTGAACAGCAGCAGCCAGGGTTCTTTCTTCCCGTCGACCGTCACATCGATCTTCACCGTGCAGGCGTTTATCTCCTCCGACTCGTCCAGCTTCTCCAGTTTTCCCTCGGCCCTGAGTTTCTTCACGGCTATCGTGGCTATGTCCATGAGGCATACCGGCTTTTTCCTGCCGAGAGCCTCCCTGGTCCTCAGATACTCTCGCCAGGCATCCTCCGCCTCTGGGTCATCGAATTCGGCTTCGTCTATCTCCGTGAGGAACGTGGTGTGCCTGCAGTGATCCGACCAGTATGTGTCTATCATCCTGATCTCGGTTATGGTGGGATCCCTGTTCTCGGATCTGAAATACGCCTGGCAGAATTCGATGTCGTCCGCGTCCATCGCCAGGCCGTATTCCCTGACGAACCCTTCAAGCCCGCCGCGGTCCAGCATGCGGAACCCGTCAAGGGTCTTTACGCTGTCGGGAACGCTGAATTCCGTCTGCAGCGTCTCAGGCAGGTCGAAACCCGCCTCCCTGGCTTCCACGGGGTTTATGACGTATTTCTTTATTTCAGATACATCGTGTTCCGAAAGGCTGCCGTACAGCACATAGACCTTCGCGGTCGCGATCTTCGGCCTGTCCCCCTGTGAGATGATCTGTATGCACTGGGCGGCGGAGTCAGCCCTCTGGTCGAACTGTCCGGGGAGATATTCCACGGCAAAGACAAAGTCACCGTCCTCCGGAAGCCTGTCGCTGACCGTATCCAGCTGGGGCTCGGAGAACACGGTCCTCTTCGCGTAACCGAACAGTTCCTCCGTGAGCCCTTCCGCGTCATATCTGTTGAAGAGCCTGACCTTTTCAAGGCCTTCTATGCCCAAAAGATACTTCGCGTCCTCGAACAGCGCTCTCGCTTCGTTGTCCAGACCGGGCTTCTTCTCCACAAATACTCTGTAAACCATTACCCCTCCAGGGCGCTGAGCGCTCTTTTTCCTATGTCATGTCTGTAGTACGCGTTTTCAAAATCTATCAGTCCTGCCGTCTCATATGCCTCTGCGACGGCCTCACCGAGGGTGTCTGCCGTGGCGGTCACGCCCAGGACACGGCCTCCCGATGTCACGAGCCTGCCGTCCTTCAGCGATGCTCCGGCCACATATACCCTGTCCATCACGCATTCCGGGATGTTTATCTCAAATCCCTTCTCGTATGAAAGGGGATATCCCTTTGATGCCATTATGAGGCAGCATGCAGCACCAGTGCTGAACCGCACTTCTGTCTCTTCCAGCCTCTGTTCTGTCGTCGCCGTCATTATATCCAGCAGATCGGATTCAAGGAGCGGCAGCACCACCTGGGTCTCCGGATCCCCAAACCTGCAGTTGTATTCTATGACGTACGGGCCTTTCTTCGTTATCATGAGGCCGAAATACAGGCAGCCCCTGAATTCCCGGCCCTCTTTCTTCATGGCCTCGATGGTGGGGATGAATATCCTGTCCATGCATTCCCGGGCCACGTCCTCAGTATAGAAAGGATTGGGGGCGACGGTACCCATGCCACCTGTGTTCAGTCCGGTGTCCCCGTCCCCGGCTCTCTTGTGATCCATAGATGAGACCATGGGCTTGACGCACTTCCCGTCGGTGAATGCCAGGACCGATACTTCCGGACCCTCGAGGAATTCCTCTATTACTATGCTGTCCCCGCTCTTTCCGAACTTCTTGTCCTTCATTATGCTGCGGACTGCGTCCTCCGCCTCTTCACGGGTGAAGGCGATGATGACGCCCTTTCCGAGAGCGAGGCCGTCAGCCTTCACCACCGTGGGGAGAGGACAGGTCCTGACATGCTCAAGGGCTTTGTCCGCGTCCGAGAACACCTCATAGGAAGCCGTGGGTATACCGTACTTCTTCATGAGGTTCTTCGAGAACACCTTGCTCCCCTCGATTATCGCAGCGTTCGCCCTGGGCCCGAAGCATGGTATGCCGGCCTTTTCAAGCTCGTCGACGCAGCCCAGCACCAGCGGGTCATCAGGGGCCACGACCGCGTAGCCGATCCCCTCGGACTTTGCGAACTCAACTATCTTCGGGATGTCCTTCGCGCCGATGTCCACGCATTCGGCGTCCCGGGCGATGCCTCCGTTCCCGGGGCACGCATATATCTTTTCTGCTTTCGGGTTTTCCTTCAGTTTTCTTATGATGGCGTGTTCGCGGCCGCCTCCGCCCACAACCAGAATCTTCATCTTACTCTCCAGAATCAATGATGGAAAAGTCTCATGCCGGTAAAGCACATCACCATACCGTATTTGTCTGCGCACTCTATGACGTTGTCGTCCCTGATGGAACCACCGGGCTCGGCCACGTATCTCACGCCGCTCTTTTTTGCTCTCTCTATGTTGTCACCGAAGGGGAAGAACGCGTCCGACCCGAGGGCCACATCGTCGATCCCGGAGAGATATGCCCTGATCTCATCATCAGTGAGAGGCTCCGGACGCCTGGTGAAATATCTCTGCCATATGCCGTCCGCCGTCACGTCTTCCTCGTTCCTGTTGATATAGCCGTCGATCACGTTGTCCCGGTCGGGACGGCTGATGGTGTCGAGGAACGGCAGGGACAGGACCTTCTCGTGCTGGCGCAGGAACCAGGTGTCCGCCTTGGTCCCCGCGAGCCTGGTGCAGTGGATCCTTGACTGCTGTCCGGCGCCCACTCCGATGGCCTGCCCGTCGTATGCGAAGCAGACGGAGTTGGACTGGGTATACTTCAGGGTTATGAGGGAGATTATGAGGTCGCGCTTTGCGCTCTCTGGCAGATCCCTGTTTTTCGTCACTATGTTTCCGAGCAGCTGCTCGTTTATCTCGAAATTGTTCCTTCCCTGCTCGAATGTGATCCCGTACACCTGTTTCCTCTCCCTGGGGGCCGGCACGTACGCGGGATCAATCTTCACTATGTTATAGTTTCCCTTCTTCTTGGTCTTCAGGATCTCAAGGGCTTCCGGATCGTATCCGGGAGCTATGATGCCGTCCGAGATCTCCCTCTTGAGGAGCCTTGCCGTGTAAACATCGCACACGTCCGACAGCGCCACCCAGTCTCCGAAGGAGCACATCCTGTCGCAGCCTCTGGCTCTTGCGTACGCCGCTGCGAGGGGAGACCTGTCAGCGTCGTCCGTATCATCCACGAAGCAGGCTTTTTTCAGCCTGTCCGAAAGCGGGATGCCCACCGCGGCGGAAGTGGGGCTGACATGCTTGAATGAGGTGGCGGCGGGAAGCCCCAGTTCTCTCTTTATCTCCGCCACCAGCTGGTAACTGTTGAAGGCGTCCAGGAAATTGATGTACCCCGGTCTTCCGTTCAGGATCTCTATGGGAAGGTCCGATCCGTCCTCCATAGAGATCCTGGACGGTTTCTGGTTCGGGTTGCATCCGTATTTCAGTTCGAATTCTTTCATCGTGTCCGCTCCGTTCATTCGTTTTTGTTTATGATGATCTCGGTGGGGTCGCTGCCGTCCAGAGGCACTTCCCTGACGAACAGCGAGACCTTGTTGTCCTCGTTGAGACTGTTCCAGCAGAGATCCGCCATCTCTTCGGCTGTCTCGGGGATCGCGATCTCCTCGGGCTCCCCTTCGAAAGACGGGATGGGTCTGCCGTCGCATTTGTAGGTGTGGATAAAGTGGCCGATGCCGTTCTCGGGCACGTAGTTGAAGAAGAACCTTCTCGTCGCTTCCGGACGGCCGGCAAGACATTTGATGATCGAGAGCTTGTAGTTGAACTGCTCTCTTCTGAAGCTGTAGTAAAGGATCCCGGATATCCTCGGGGTGAAGTTCGGCTCATCCGGCTCGGGCTCGCGGGTGAGGAGCGCTTCCTCGAAGGTCGAGCCGTCCGCCAGATAGTCGTATATGGTGTTGGTCTGGTCACCGTTCGTAACGATGTCGATCAGCCCGAGTCTGAAAGTAAGGTAGGGGTTATATATGATGAGGCTCGGATCCGTGACTTTCGACTCGTCGAACGCCTTCGTCCTCATGCCGGCCTCGTAGCGTTCGAAGACCCTGTTCCTGCTGTTCTCGGATCTGCCCATGATGAAGTAGGCGATCATAGCCGATCTTCCGGACGGAGTCTTGCCTATGATTATCCCGCGCCCCGGGTATGAATTCTCTTTCAGGAGTTTTTCCAGATCATATCTTGCCATCGCTGTCCTCTTTCTTTCCCGATATCTCCCTGCACACCTGCTCCGCGGCTTCGGGAAGGATGATCCATTCAGCCTCTTCCATGACCCTTCGCTGGAGCGTTTCGGGAGTGTCGTCTTCTTTTATGTATACCGCTTTCTGTTTTATGATCCTTCCGCCGTCCGGGATCTCGTTGACGAAGTGCACCGTGGCTCCCGTGACCTTTACGCCGTACGCGAGGGCCGCCTCGTGGACCTTCAGCCCGTAGAATCCCTTCCCGCAGAACGCGGGTATAAGCGACGGATGGACGTTGATTATCCTTTCAGGATACTTTTCTGTGAATCTTTCCGACAGGATGGACATGAACCCGGCGAGTATTATGAGCTCTGTGCCTCTCTTCTCAAGTTCCTCAATGATCCTGTCCTCGAAACCGGCCTGGCCGTCCCGGTCCGTTTTTCTCACGACGACGGTCTCTATCCCGGCGTTCCGCGCCCTTGTGAGGGCGTAGGCGCCTTCCCTGTTGGATATGACCAGGTCTATGTGCCCGTGAGGTATCTTTCCGGCCTTCTCCGCATCGATCAGAGCCTGGAGGTTCGTGCCCCCGCCCGATACCATCACCGCTATCCTTACTTTTCTGTCACTCACTTTTCTTTTCCTTTCCGCATACGAGCAGAAGCGCCGGTATGAGCATCCCTCCGATCGTGTTTCCGAGGATCACCGTCCACAGGAATCCTGTCGCCTGTATGCTGACTATCCCCGAAGCGGAGAAATAGAACAGATCCGCTATGGAGTGCTCGAACCCGCTGATTATGAACACGGGCACGCAGAACAGTATGCCGACGATGTTTTTGTTCTCCCGGTATATGGCCACGGCAAGATACATCAGTATCCCGCAGAATATGCCTCTTATGAGGGTCGAGGGAAAAGTCTGGGCAAGCTTCAGGGTGCACATCTCGAGCGCCTTGTCCCCGAGCGCCGGGATCGCGAACCTCACCGCCAGCCCACATACCAGCGTCCCGATGAAATTTCCGAGAAGCGCAAGGAACGTGGATGATATGTCCTCTTTTTTATGTGAAAGGACGAGAAAACCTATCTTTCCGGTGTACAGCCCGTAACCCCTGATGCATATGCACAGCAGCGCCACAGTAAAGAGGACCGCTCCGGCATATTTGTTGTCGGATGCCAGGAACACGGCCCCGCCGATGCTTATGAGGATACCGGCAACTATGCCCAGCATCAGATTCTTGATGACAGTTTTCAAATCAATACCACCTGTTCTTCAGATTTGATTATCCTTC
>CACZSC010000123.1 GCA_902783755.1 uncultured Ruminococcus sp.
AACGACGGAGGGACCGGATATGAGTCTTTTAGATAAAATCATAGGCACCTACAGCGAGAGGCAGATCAGGAAGATCACTCCCGTGCTGAAGAGCGTCAACGCGCTGGCGGAAAGATATTCGCAGATGTCAGACGCCGACATGAGGAAGCAGACGGACATATTCAAGGACAGGCTGGCAAAGGGCGAGAGCCTTGATTCCATCATGCCGGAGGCCTACGCCTGCGTGAGAGAGGCATCCGACAGGATCCTGGGCAAGAGGCCATTTGACGTGCAGATCCTCGGCGCGGTGCTGCTCCACCAGGGAAGGATCACGGAAATGAAGACCGGTGAAGGAAAGACCATCGTCGCCGTCCTGCCTTCATACCTGAACGCGCTGACGGGAAAAGGCGTACACGTTGTCACGGTCAATGACTACCTGGCGAGACTAGGATGCGAGGAGATGGGCAGGATCCACGAGTATCTCGGGCTGTCCACCGGGCTTGTGCTCCACGGGCAGACAAGGGCCGAGAAGCAAGCCGCCTACAACAGCGACGTCACCTACGGTACAAACAACGAGTACGGCTTCGACTACCTCAGGGACAACATGGTGCTTTACAGCAGGGACCGCGTGCAGCGGGGCCATGCCTACGCCATAGTGGACGAGGTGGACTCGATCCTCATCGACGAGGCCCGTACGCCTCTCATCATATCCGGCGAGGGCGCCGAGATCGACGCTCTTTATGACATGACAGACAGGTTCGTCAGGGGCCTTTCCAAGTTCGTCATCAAGGAGATGGACAAGCGTGAGGAATACACTGACGTCCAGCAGGACTATATAGTCGACGAGAAGGCGCGGACCACCACGCTGACGGCCCACGGCATCGAGAAGGCAGAAAAATTCTTCGGCATCAACAACTTCGCGGACCCCGAGAACGCCGATATCTCCCATCATGTCTACCAGGCCCTGAAGGCATACGGGATAATGCACAGGGATACCGACTACGTGGTCAAGAACGACGAGGTGCTCATCGTTGATACGTTCACCGGCCGTATAATGCCCGGAAGAAGATATTCGGACGGCCTGCATCAGGCAATAGAGGCTAAGGAAAGGGTCAAGATCCAGAAGGAGAACAGGACCATCGCAACGATCACGTTCCAGAACTACTTCAGGATGTACAACAAGCTTTCCGGGATGACCGGTACCGCGCTCTCAGAGGAGAGCGAGTTCCGCGAGATATACAAGCTGGACGTGGTGGAAGTCCCCACTAACAAGCCCATGATAAGGATCGACCATCCGGACGTGGTGTTCAGGTCCAAGGCCGCGAAGGACAGGGCTATCATCAACCAGATCAAGGAGTGCCACGAAAAGGGCCAGCCGGTCCTGGTGGGCACGGTATCCATAGACAAATCGGAAGACCTTTCGAAAAAACTGAAAGCTGCTGGCATCCAGCATACGGTGCTGAACGCAAAGTATCACGAAATGGAAGCTGAGATCGTGGCCCAGGCCGGAAAACTCGGTTCGGTCACCATATCCACCAACATGGCAGGACGCGGTACCGATATCATGCTCGGAGGGAACGCGGAATATCTGGCGAAAGCCCAGATGAGGAAGGAAGGCTACGAGGAGAACCTCATAGCCCTGGCGACAGGTTCTGCACAGAACGTCAGCCAGGAGGTCTTCGACGCGAGAAAGTATTTCAAATCCCTATATGACAAATACCAGGAGGAGATCAGGCCCGAAGCGAAACAGGTGTGCGATGCCGGCGGTCTCTTCGTGATAGGCACCGAAAGGCACGAGGCACGCCGTATAGACAACCAGCTGAGAGGCCGTAGCGGACGTCAGGGAGACCCGGGCGAATCCCGCTTCTACCTGTCCTTCGAGGACGATCTTTTGAGACTGTTCGGCTCCGACAGGATGATCAACCTGGTCGACCGTCTGAGAATGGACGAGGATACCCCCATAGACGCGAAGATCCTGTCAGGCTCCATTGAGAATGCCCAGAAGCACCTGGAGGCCCAGAACTTCAACAGACGTAAGAACGTCCTTGCCTATGACGACGTAATGAACCAGCAGAGGAGCCTCATATACAGGGAAAGATCACAGGTTCTGGACAACGCGGATCTCAGGGACAAGATCAGATCCATGATAGAAGATACGCTGAACGAGGCCGTGGACACGTTCCTGCATGAGTCCGACACATCCGCATGGGATGTCGAGGGACTCAGAGCGAGATATATGGGCCTTCTTACGGCTGACACAGACTTCAGAGACATCTCCGGAGACGCACACGAGCTCAGGGAGAAGATCAGGGAAACTCTCAGGGAACGTGCGGAGACCCTTTACGCCAAGAAGGAAGAGATATTCGGAGAGCAGATGCGGGAGATCGAACGCATCATCCTGCTACAGAACGTGGACAGGCACTGGATGGATCATCTCGAAGCCATGGACGATCTCATGGAGGCTATCGGCCTTCAGTCCTTCGCCCAGAGAGATCCCGTGTCGGAATACCGTATCCAGAGCGCCGATATGTTTGACGAGATGATCACCAGCATCCGTGACGACACTGCCAGAATGGTGATGTCGGTGATGCCGAAACCCAGGGACGAGATGAAGAGAGTCCAGGTGGTGAAGGTCGTTTCCGAAGGCGGCGGTTCCGCGGAACCTCAGAAGAAAAAGCCCGTAGTGAACAAAGTGCCGAAAGTAGGAAGAAACGATCCCTGCCCCTGCGGCAGCGGAAAGAAATACAAGAAATGCCACGGAGCCAACCAGGCGTCCGATGACGGGGAATAACAGGCGATGGGATTCGGCATACTGATCTTCGGATATTTTCTGGCCTTCTTCTTTACGATCCTGCCCCAGTATTTCTTCGCGGACATAATCGGGGCTGCGGTCATGATCGTGGCTTTCTCTAAGCTGAAGGCGTACAACAGATATTTCATCCGTTCCATCATTTTCTGCGGCCTGTTCGCGCTCGCATGCGCCGTTACCGCGCTTTCCTTGATCTTCAGGTGGTATGAGGTCGGATCCGTCCTTGACATAGCCGTCAAGTATGTGAGATACATATCGGCCTGCCTCATGATGGTCACGGTGTTCCTCGGCATAATCGGCCTTTCGGAACAGGCCGGTGCGTCGGGCCTCGTCATAAGGGCGAAGCGCAACCTGGTACTGACCGTGATTCTTTACGTGATTATGCTGGCTTACGTCCCGCTCAGCTCGTATCTGCAGGGGGAATGGGCCTCATACGTGATGGTGGGCATATACGTGTACGGGGCTGTGGTCCTGTTCCTGAACCTGTTCCTGTTCTACAGCTGTTTCGGAAAGCTGTGCGACGAGGACGAACAGGAGGAGGAAGTCAAGAGATCCAGATTCAAGATAGTCAACAAACTCAACGACAAGTTCGACGAGATACAGAAAAACAAGGAAAACTACCGCAATGAATCCATGAGGCTCGCCATAGAGGAGGCCGACAGGAGAGCGGCAAACAAGAAGAAAAAGAAGAAAAAGGGCAAAAAATGATAAGAATCGCGTTGTTGGTCATAGGCCTGCTGTGTCTGGCAAACCCGGTGATCAGAGTCGTGGATGTGGTCCCCGACGCCATCGGGTGTTTCCTGATCTGCCTGGCCCTGCTGAAACCGTCATGCTACACGGGAAGACTGGAAAAGGCTAAGAACCAGTTCTTCAGACTGGGGCTGGTGGAGTGCGCCAAGCTTCTTGCCATAGTCATCCAGGTCAAGGCGACGGATACCACGACACCGCTGCTCCTCGCCACGGTATTCGGGATAATCGAGATAATCATGTTCATACCCGCAGCGGTGAACCTGTTCGACGGGATACCTGACTGCACCAACGGACATTTCAGCCCGGCAGGCAAAAGGAGCGTCAAAGCGGACAGCTTTGCCAGAGTCAAGGTCTACGTCATCATATTCTACATCGTAAGGGTAGTGATGACGGTGCTTCCGGAACTGACGGAACTTGAGATGTTCGAACACTACGGATCGGTGGTAGAGGGCGCCAGGAGCCTAAGCTCCTTCAAGCCTCTTCTGTACCTTCTGACGGTATCGGTCGTCGTCGTAATGGCGCTCGTGTATATCGTGCTTATCCTCGTGCTGTTCATAAGGCTGAAAAGAGACAAGGTCTTCGCCAAGACCCTGGAGGACAGGTACACGGACGAGATACTTCCGAAGAAGACCTACCTCGTGTCAAAGAGAATGAACGTGGCCATGATCCTGATGATAGCGGCCGCCGTATCATCCACCACCCTTATTTTCGACAACATCAACGTGACTGTGTCTGCGCTGGCGGCCATGTTCGTGATCGGCTCCGCCGCAGCGGCTTCAAAATACAACAGGAAGATCCTGGCCGTGGCACCTGCGGCCCTGGCAAGCGGAGTCCTGTCGGTCTTCGGGCTCATCAGGATGATAAGGTTCTACGACGACTACGGCTTCTCCTTCATAGGGAGGAACGAGACTGCCACGGCGGTATATTACTTCAACGTGGGCATCGTTACGGCAGAAAAGGCCCTGATGCTCCTGGTGTTCCTCATGATGACCGTGTTCCTGTACAGGATGGTCTCTGGGCATATAAAGAAATTCCTGTATGCCACAGACCGTGTTGCTGTCATCGACAAAGAGAGGAGACACAGGGAGGAGATGCAGTTCGTAAGGCCCAGGTTCATCATATTCGGCATACTTACGGTCGTCAAATTCCTGAGCGACATCATATACTACTACGTGGTCACCACATTCGACATGGCCGTTTTCGTATGCATAGCGATATCGGTCATATACGCGGTATATTCAATTTACGCCCTGTATTCCGTGAACGACAGGGTATATATAAACGAGATCAGGATGTCATGATCCTGATTTTTCGTATCTTGCATGATCGGGAGAAAATATGGTTCATCAGTTTCAGCTAGACGGGTACAACATAGTGATAGACGTGGCGTCCGGTTCCGTCCATGCAGTGGACAAGGCTGCCTACGATGTCATTTCGATGTATGAGGAGTATCCGAAAAAGGAAATACTGAGAAAGCTTTCGAGGAGAAAGTACGGAGAAAGGAAACTCGACAGGTCGGAGCTCGAGGAGTGCTATGACCAGGTGACGGAACTCAGGGATGCGGGAAAACTGTTTTCCGAGGACAGTTATGCGTCTCTGGCAGGCGAGCTGAAGAAGCGCACGTCCGGCGTCGTGAAGGCGCTGTGCCTCCACGTGGCCCACACCTGCAACCTGAACTGCTCGTACTGCTTCGCCAGCCAGGGGAAGTATCACGGTGAGCGGGCCCTTATGACCACGGAAGTGGGCAGGAGGGCGATAGATTTTCTGATCGAGAATTCCGGCAGCAGACGGAACCTGGAAGTGGACTTTTTCGGCGGTGAGCCTCTCATGAACTTCGACATGGTGAAGGATACCGTGGCCTACGCCAGGGAGCAGGAGAAGAAATACAACAAGAACTTCCGATTCACCCTTACCACCAACGGGCTTCTGATAGATGATGACGTAATAGACTTTGCCAACAGGGAGTGCAGCAACGTGGTGCTGAGCCTTGACGGACGTAAGGAAGTCCACGACAGGTTCAGGGTGGATTACGCCGGGAACGGCAGCTGGGACAGGATAGTCCCGAAGTTCCGAAAAATGGTCGAGGCTAGGAACGGGAAGTCCTATTACATGCGCGGGACTTTCACCCATAACAATCCGGATTTCCTGGAAGATATAAAGGTGATGCTGGACCTGGGATTCAGGGAACTGAGCATGGAACCGGTAGTCTGTGCCGATGACGATCCCATGAAGCTTACGGAAGAGGATCTGCCGGTCGTGCTCAGGCAGTACGAGGATCTTGCGCGTCTCATGAAGAAGAAAAAGGCGGAGGGCGATCCCTTCACCTTCTATCACTACATGCTCGATCTTACGGGCGGGCCATGCATATACAAGCGCATCTCCGGCTGCGGCTCCGGTACTGAATACATGGCGGTGACGCCATGGGGCGACCTTTATCCCTGCCATCAGTTCGTGGGTGAGGAAAAGTTCAGACTGGGCGATATCTGGAACGGAGTGACAAATCACGAGGTTCAGGATGAGTTCGAGTCCTGCAACCTGTACGAAAGGGAAGAGTGCAGGAACTGCTGGGCCCGTCTCTACTGTTCAGGCGGTTGTGCGGCGAACGCATATCATTCAACAGGCAGCGTGAAGGGCATCTACGAATACGGATGCAGACTGTTCAGAAAAAGGATGGAATGCGCGCTGATGCTTGCGGTGGACGATATTGTAGGGAATGAAGATGAAGACTCCGATTTGTGATTTCGTAAAGAAGTACTCCGGGGAAAACAGCATAAGGCTCCACATGCCCGGGCATAAGGGCAAGGGGATCTTCGGAGAGCTTGACATCACCGAGATACCCGGGGCGGACGATCTGTCATGTCCTGCCGGCATCATCGCAGAAAGCGAGAAAAACGCCGGAAGGATCTTCGGGGCAAGGACCCTTTATTCCACAGAAGGCTCCTCGCTGTGCATAAGAGCCATGCTTTTTCTGGCTGCCCTCATGGCGCGCGAACAGGGCAAAAGCCCTCTTGTGATCTCTCCCCGGAACGCCCACAAATCGTTCATAACGGCCTGCGGCCTCCTGGATATCCCCGTCGGATGGGTCTATCCCGAAGACGGGGACAGAAACTGGTACATAACCGGCGGCTATAACGCGGAAAGCATCAGAAAAGCGCTTGAATCTAATCCAGGCTGCACCGCGGTGTATATAACATCTCCCGATTACCTAGGGAACGTGGCTGACATAAGGGCCATATCCGGGATATGCCGGGAGCACGGGGCCCTTCTGCTCGTTGACAACGCCCACGGGGCTTATCTGAAGTTTTTCGGCATGCATCCCGTGGATCTCGGGGCGGACATGTGCTGCGACTCGGCCCACAAGACCCTGCCGGTGATCACGGGAGGGGCGTATCTCCATATATCGGAGAACGCGCCGGCAATGCTCAGGGATTCCGCCAGACAGGCCATGAACATGTTTTCCACCACCAGTCCCTCATACCTGATACTGCAGTCTCTCGATGAGGCGAACCGGACGGTGAGTTCGCAGGGATACGCACAAAGGCTGCGGTCCGTGGCAGGCTCTGTGGAAGATGCCCGGGCAGAACTGAGGTCTCTCGGGATGATACCGGTCCGGAGAGGGACGGAGGAGCCCCTCAAGCTCACGCTGGAACCGGGGCGGTGCGGCCATACCGGAAACGGGATGGCTGACCTTCTGAGAAAAAACGGCATAGTGTGTGAATTCTCCGACCGGGACAGCTGCGTCATGATGTTTTCGGCTTCAAATTCCGTCCGGGACGCGGGAAAGGTGCTGAACGTGATCAAGAGAGCAGACCGGCTGCCTCCTATGGTCGGCGGACCGGATGGGTTCTCGGCGCCGGAGAAGAGGATGAGCCTCAGGGAGGCACTGACATCTCCCTTCGAGATCATCGGGACAGGTGAGGAAGCCATGGGACGGGTAGTGGCTTTCCCGTCGGTTAGCTGTCCTCCAGCAGTTTCCGTGGCGGTCCCCGGTGAAGTCATAGATGAGTTCACCGTATCCTGCCTCAGGTATTATTCGATAGAAAAAATAAGCGTAGTTAAATAACA
>CACZSC010000124.1 GCA_902783755.1 uncultured Ruminococcus sp.
GGATTTACTGATATAGTTCTTCATCCGGGCGAGAAATATGAGACAACGACTGTGTATGAGTTTTCGTGAGGAAGTCATAGACCAAAACGGGGAAGTGAAAAGGTTATAATTTTTTCGATATAACGGAGGCATTTTGAACAGTGCGCTGTGAGGATGTATACTATAAGACATACAACAAAGCTCCGGAGGGAGTTTTGTTTTGCCCATACAGGGTCAGCCCGCTGGGGGCGCATATCGACCACCAGCTTGGCATCGTTAACGGGTTCGCAATTGACAAAGGTATACACATCGCATATGGAACGAAGCATAACGGTGTTGTAGAACTTCAAAGTCTGAATTTCCCGAAGAGGGCTCAGTTCCACGTTCTTTCAATACCGGATAATAAAGCCGGTGACTGGGCGGATTATCTGCGCGGGGCTGCGAAAAAACTCGGAGAAAAATATCCGTTAAGGCATGGGATTTCAGCAGTGATCGAAGGATCACTCCCGATTGGCGGATTGTCATCATCAGCGGCTGTTACTATCGCCTTCCTGTGTGCGCTTGCCAGAGTGAACAGCGTGGTGCTCGATGAGTGGGAAATAATACTTATGGCAAAAGCAGCCGAGAATGAATATGTCGGCGTCAATTGCGGTAAACTTGACCAGTGCTGTGAGGTCTTAAGCAAAAAAGATCATCTGCTCTATCTTGATTGTCAGGATGATCTGTATGATCTGATTCCGAAACCTGACAATATGAGACCTTTTAAAATTGCAGTCTTCTTCAGCGGACTGGACAGGACTCTTGTCAACAGTGCGTACAACCTGAGGCAGGATGAGTGCAAAGCGGCAGCATACAGCCTTATGGCATTCTCCGGAATGGAGTACGGAAAATTCAAGGAATCAAGGCTCAGATATGTTCCGAAGCCGGTATTCGAGGAGTATAAAGAAAAAATCCCCCTTCCTTTCAGAAAACGGGCAAATCATTATTTCAGTGAGATGGAAAGGGTGAAAAAAGGTTTAGAGTGCTGGAACAATGCTGATCTTGAAAACTATGGCAAACTGATTTTTGAAAGCGGAAGATCCAGTATCGAAAATTACGAGTGCGGGTGCGATGAGCTGATCTCATTGTACAATATAATGTGTGAGACAGACGGGATATTCGGAGGAAGATTCAGCGGAGCAGGATTCAAAGGCTGCTGTATGGCGCTGATCGATCCGGAAAAATCCGAGGAGATCCAAAAGAGAATCGAGAGCGAATACTTGAAACTTTATCCTTCGCTTGAGGGAAAGTATTCATCTTGTGTATGTGACTTGTCAAATGGGGTGATGTCTTGAAGTGTCTTATTTTAGCGGCCGGGTATGCAACCCGTTTATATCCACTTACAGCGAATTTTCCAAAGCCTCTTCTTCCTGTAGGAGGAAAGCCGATAATCGAATGGCTTATTGACGATTTGAGGCCTGTTACCGAAGAGTTTATCGTCGTTACAAACCACAAATTCGCATCATTATTCAATGAATGGGCAGAAAATAAAGATATAAAAGTTATCGATGACGGTACAATGACAAATGAAACCAGGCTCGGAGCTGTCCGCGACATTGAGCTCGGCCTCAGAGGTGTAGATGAGGACGTTTTGGTTGTTGCGGGAGATAATCTTCTTGATTTTTCCCTTATACCGTTCATCGAATTTGCCAGATCAAAAAATGCGTCGTGCGTGATGTGTCATACAGAAAATGATCCGGTGAAACAAAGAAAAACCGCAATTATCACCATCGACCATGAAGGCCTGGTGATCACGTACGAAGAAAAGCCTACTGAGCCAAAGGGAAACCTTGCCGTACCTCCTTTCTATTACTTCAACCATAATGATTTCAGTGCCATCTCAAATGCAGTCAATGACGGGTGCAACACTGATGCTCCCGGTAGTCTGGCAGCGTGGCTTTCATCAAAAAAGCCTGTATATGCGTGGAAGATGAAAGGAAGCAGGTATGACATAGGGGATATGTCGTCCTATCTGGCTGTCAAAGATACTTACTGCGGTCTGATCCATAAGCGATGATCTATAAAATATGTTAATAACAACCGATAATACGGAAAAACCGGCCAAAAAGCCGGTTTTTCCAATTCTATTTGTCTGCATTCCTGTTCTTCAGTCTTATTACTTTTTTCGCATCCAGAGGCTCAACTGACTTCTCTAAGAAAAACCTGTATTCGCTCTCATTTCTGAATCCGTCCTTGGGGACCAGCAGAACCATCGGGTATTTATTGTCTCCCATGTAGATGAGCCAAATGGACTGGAGTTCGACCGCTTTAATGAACGAGGTGTAATTATATGACATGCTACCGTTTTCGGCAACTACTTTGACTGATGTATCATAGAATTCCAGATGCAGCCTGTTTCCGTTGGTGCTCCTGTATGCCTGGATCCTCTGCTTTATATTCTTTGTCCTGGTATACATCATGACGAGTACATCGATCACAATGATGACGGCGCAGTATATGGCAAGCGCTGTCTGGTTAAAGACAAGGGACAACACCAGCAGAACTGACGCGACAGCGATGAGGACGATGAACAGGATTGTCGAAGCCCTTACCATATATGAAAAGGCAGGCTTCATGATTTCATCGCTGAATTCTGTATCGCAGACAGCCTGCGGATCCATAATTGCTTCGTTTTCTTCCATTATCGCAAATCTCCGAAACAGTTATTTGATGTCTTCAACCTTGATAGTGTTGGTGTTGCCGGAACCGCCTGTGATCAGTCCTCCGGTGATGACTATGTTGTCACCGGGCTGGAGATGGAGCAGCTGCTTTGCGGTCTTGGTAGCTTCATAGAATACCACATCAAGACTGGTGTATCTTTCGCTGAGGATCGGCGTGACGCCCCAGCTCAGGTTGAGCTGCCTCCACGCGCGGACGCTGGTTGTTATGCCGAGGATGTCTGCGGGGCAGCGGAAGCGGCTAACCATTCTTGCGGTCAGGCCGGACACCGAGTTGACGACGATACATTTTGCCTGAACGTCTATCGCCATGGCGCAGGTGGCATGGGAGATCGCGTCAAGGTTGTTCTTGATCTTGTATTCCGTAGTGTTGAACCAGCGCTTGTAGTCGATGTGGGATTCCGTGTACTCCGCAATCTCTGCCATTGTCTTGACTGCCTGTACGGGGAATTTTCCGGCTGCGGTCTCTCCGGAAAGCATGATCGCTGACGATCCGTCGTAAACGGCATTTGCCACGTCGGAGATTTCGGCTCTTGTCGGCCGCGGCTTCTGGATCATGGACTCCAGCATCTCAGTCGCAGTAACGACACGGTTCCCGAGAAGTCTGCACTTCTGTATGAGCAGTTTCTGGACAGCGGGGACTTCGACATAGGGTATCTCGACTCCGAGGTCGCCTCTCGCGACCATAATGCCGTCTGCCACGGAGCAGATCTCGTCGACGTTTTCGACACCGGATCTGTTTTCTATCTTTGCTATGATGCTTATGTCCTCTCCGCCGTTCGCATCCAGCAGGTTCCTGATAGCCAGAACGTCGTTTTTCGTGGAAACGAACGAGGCCGCGACGAAATCTATGCCGTTCTGGATACCGAACAGGATATCGTCCTTGTCCTGCTCGCTGAGGTATTCATGGCTGAGGGTCTTGTTTGGGAAGTTCATGCTCTTCCTGTCTGACAGCTCGCCGCCGTTGATGACTTTGCATATGGCGTCGGTGTCGGTGGTTTCCATGACTTCGAACACCACAAGTCCGTTGTTGACGAGGACTCTGTCGCCGACCTTCAGGTCTGCCATCAGGTGCTGGTAGTTGACCGCGACTATCTTTTCGTCACCGACGATGTCTCTTGTGGTGAAAGTAAAGGTATCTCCGTCGTTGACGACGACCTTTCCTTTCTTGAATGTCTTGATCCTGTACTCAGGGCCCTTGGTGTCCAGCATTATCGCCAGAGGAACGTTGAGTTTTTCACGGACCGTCTTGAGCAGGTTGATCATTTCGAGATGACCTTCGTGAGTGCCGTGGGAGAAATTGAGCCTTGCGACATCCATGCCGGCCTGACACATTTTGGTCAGGGTCTCCTCATCAGAGCAGGATGGGCCGATGGTGCAGATGATTTTTGTCTTTCTCATTTTTAAGTCCTTTCCTCAAACACCGTAGAATATCCAGATGAAAATATATGCGGGGATCACGGCAGCCAGTGTGAACGGGATGCCGATCTTTAAAAAGTCGGAGTTTCTGACCTCATAGCCTTCCTTGCGCAGTATACCGATGCCTGCGATATTGGCAGAAGCGCCTATGGGCGTGAGGTTGCCGCCCAGAGTGGCTCCGGTCAGGAGCCCGAAATACAGAAGAGTCGGATCAATGTCCATGGCCGCTCCCAGGGAGGTCATGACGGGGAGCATCGTTGCCACATACGGGATATTGTCTATGAACGCCGAGAACAGGACGCTCATCCACACGACTATCGTATAGATCAGGAACACGTTTCCGCCGCCGATCTTTTTGAATATCTCGGCTATGGCTTTCACGACGCCCTGGGCCTCAATGCCTCCCACCACGATGAACAGGCCGAAGAGGAGGATGATGGTCTGGTAGTCTATTTCCCGGAAGGTGTCAATGCATGCTTTCCAGCTTTTCTCCTTGATACAGTCACGGATCACCGCAATGATCATTATGACCACACAGATCAGACCGTTGGTGATCGCCGGCTTCTCCGGGAAAACGGATGCGACTATAAGGAGGACCACAGTCAGGACAAGCATCGCGGAAGGGAAGTAATCTTCTACTTTGGTTCTTTCAGATGCCGTTATGCGGTCGTTGTCTTTTCTGAAGATGACCAGTATGATAAGCGCTGAGACCAGCGCTCCCAGTTCCACCGAGAAGAAGATCCCGGGCCTCCCCTTGAATACGAAGAAGTCAAGGAAATCCATGGAGGCTGCGTTGCCCAGCATGATGGAGGTGGTGTCTCCGACCAGAGTCGCCGCGCCCTGAAGGTTTGACGAGACGGCAATGGCGATTATCATCTTGACCGGGTTTATGTTGAATTTCTTTGCTATCGCCAGCGCTATTGGAGCGATCATAAGCACGGTCGCCACGTTGTCTATGAAAGCCGAGACTATGCCGGCAAACAGCGCCAGCACTACCGTTGCCCATTTGACTGTCGAGGTTTTTTCTATAAGGATGTCAGCGAGAAGCGCTGGCATTTTTGATTTTATCGTAAGCGCTACGGTGCCCATAGTCCCCGCGATCATAAGAAGGACGTTCCAGTTATCCGCGTTTCCGAACGCGGCAACCGGCGATATCATGCCTGTTATCAGAAATATCGCTGCCGATACGATGGCGATTATGGGACGGTATTTCTGGAAGATCAGCATCAGGATATATGTCACGGCGAACAGGATAAGCGCAATATGCATCGTGGTCATGTGTCACCTGGCCCAAATTTCTCTACATTTTAATTATATCACAATGGCACCGGCTCTGCAACGAAATACGCACCAAATCTGTCTTATTTTTTGACCGATCCATTTCCGGTGAAGGCATGAAAAAGGCTGCGGACAGATGCCGCAGCCACTATGAAATAACGTCTATTTTCCGAGTTCCCTGGTCTTCTCGAATCCTGCCGTCACCGCCTTCTCGACGGAGTGACAGAATCCTTCCTTTTCAAGAGCCAGGACTCCCTGTATGGTGCTTCCGCCGGGGCTGCACACCTCGTCCTTCAGGGTCATGGGGTGCTTGTCCGAAGACTGCATCATTTTCGCGGCGCCCAGCAGGGTCTGGGATGCCAGCTCCTGAGCCAGGCTCCGTGTAAGTCCGAGACTTACTCCGGCGTCCGCCATGGCATTTGCGAACATGTACACGTAGGCGGGACCGCATCCAGAGATTGATGTGACGGCGTCTATCTTCGACTCGTCCACATGCTCGATCAGTCCGCAGGCTCCCATCATCCCGACAAACTCTGGGGCGTACACTTCTGCCCCGCTGTTGTAGCTGTACACGACCATGCCTTCACCTACGGCGACAGGGGTGTTGGGCATTATCCGTATGACGGGGAAATCTGTTTTCAGATATTCCGAGATCTTTTCGATGCTCCATCCTGCCGCCATGCTGACCACGCAGCAGTCACCGGAGCGGCTGTCCAGCAGCGGTCCTGTGTCCCGGAGCAGACCGGGCATTATCTGGGGCTTTACGGCGAGAAAAACGAATCTGCATTCCCGGCAGATTCCGTCCGCGTCCATGACGCCGGCCCCGTAGGTCTCCGCAAAGGCGCGGGCTTTTTCTGTATCCTTGTCATATACAAATACCGAATAGCGGTCTCCTATACAGATGCGCCGGGCGATCGATCCCCCCATGTTGCCGCATCCGAGAAAACCGACTTTGATTTTATCCATAATCAAACCTCAATTTCTTGTCTGTCCGCTTCCGCGGATGACATATTTGTATGATGTGAGCTCCCTGAGGCCCATCGGTCCTCTTGCATGGAGCTTCTGGGTTGAGATCCCCATCTCGCATCCCAGACCGAACTCACCGCCGTCCGTGAACCTGGTAGACGCGTTCCAGTAGACAGCTGCGCTGTCGATGAGATTAAGGAATTTTTCCGCGTTCGCCGGGTCTTCGGTCACGATGGATTCGCTGTGATGGGTAGAATGTTTCCTTATGTGTTCTATCGCCTCGTCAGTGTCCTGTACGACCTTTACAGCCAGTATGTAATCGCAGAACTCGGTATCGAAATCAGCCTCAGCAGCGGGCGTCCCGTCTATGATCCCGCGGGCTTTTTCATCCAGCCTCAGTTCCACGGGAGTCTTTCCGTCCCCGATCCTGTCATCATAAAGCCGTTTTTTGAGGGCGGGCAGAAACCTGTCCGCTATCTTTTCATTTACGATTATGCACTCCATGGCGTTGCAGACCGAAGGCCTGCTGGTCTTTGCGTTGTCGGCTATTTCCAGTGCCATTTCAAGATCCGCCGCTCCGTCGATATAGATGTGACAGATGCCGACCCCGGTCTGGATGCATGGCACCTTCGCGTTCTCTATGCAGGCTTTTATGAGCCCTGCCCCTCCGCGGGGGATGAGGGCATCGACGATACCTGTTGCCGTCATTATATCATATGAGCTCTGCCGCGTTGTGTCTTTCACCAGCTGGATCAGGTCGGTGTCGAGGCCTGCGGCACCAAGGCCTTTTTTCATGGATCTCACTATGGCTGAGGAAGAGTTGAAGGCTTCCTTGCCTCCTCTCAGCACACAGGCATTTCCGCTCTTTATGCACAGTACAGCCGCGTCCGAGGTCACGTTGGGACGGGATTCGTATATGATGGCCACCAGCCCGAGAGGGACTGTGACCTTTGATATTTCAAGGCCGTTGGGTCTTACGGTCTTTTCGGTGACAAGGCCCACAGGGTCTGGCAGTTCCGCCACTTTCCTCATGGCGTCAGCCATTCCGGAGATCCTTTCGTGGCTCAGTCTCAGACGGTCAGTCATCACGGGTGATATGATGCCATCCGCTGCCTTGAGATCCTTTTCATTCGCTTCAAGGATAAGGTCTGTGTCTTTTGTGATCATGTCGGCCATGAGCCGTATGGCTGTATTCTTCAGCTCTTCCGGCGCCGCCATGAGTCCGGGCGAAGCCGCCTTTGCCAGCTTCAGCAGTTCGATGGTGGTCATGACTCCGTCTCCTTCCTGAATCTCGTCCCGGCGGGGAGCCCCTGGACTATGTCATACAGCAGCTCGGGCCTTGAACCGTTGGCGATGATCATCTCGCTGCCGGCTTCCATGCAGATCTCCGCTGCCCTTATCTTCGTCTCCATACCGCCTGTCCCGAATTCGGATCCCTTTCCTCCGGCCAGCTTCCTGATGTCGTCGGTTATCTCCGTCACGCACGGGATAAGCACCGCCCCGCTGTCTTTACGGGGGTCGGAAGTGTAGAGACCGTCGATGTCGGAAAGCAGGACCAGGATGTCAGCCTCGACGGCTGTGGATACCCTTGCTGCAAGCGTGTCGTTGTCTCCTATGACGATCTCATCCGTGGACACGGTGTCGTTTTCGTTGATCACAGGGATGGCCGAGAGCTCGAGCAGCCGGGATATGGTGTTCCTGAAATTCGCGAATCTGTCGGCGTGGCCGAAATCATCCGCGGTCACAAGTATCTGGGCAACGGTATGTCCGTATTCCGAGAAGAGCTTGTCATAGGTGTACATTAGCTCGCACTGTCCGACGGCAGCTGCGGCCTGCTTGCCGGGCATGTCCTTCGGCTTCTCCTTCATGCCGAGCTTGCCGGCTCCCATGGCTATGGCGCCTGATGATATGATAATTATCTCATGTCCCTCGTTCTTCAGGTCCGACAGTATCTTTCCTATGGACTCTACCCGGCGTATGTTCAGCCGGCCTGTTTCATGGGTAAGGGTGGAGGTTCCCAGTTTGATGGCTATGCGCATGTTGTACCCTCCGTTCAGAAATCTTAAGGTATTGTACCACACAATTTAGCGCTTTACAACGGTAAAGCACCGAAGTTTCCCAAAACCCGCTCTGTTCGAACGGGTCCGGATATCCGATTATTTGAACACGAACGCCAGCGGGAGCTTCCACGAAGCGTTTGAATAATAGAAGGTGACGCTCGTCATGAGGTAGTCATCACCGTA
>CACZSC010000125.1 GCA_902783755.1 uncultured Ruminococcus sp.
TGTTCGGTGAGCTTCTCCACGATCCCGGATTTTTCCGCGGAATCGCTGTTTACGGAAAGCAGCTTCGCCTTTTCATCTTCAAGGGACGCGGCAAGGGCCTCGGCCTTCCCGTTGAGCTCGTCCAGTCTCGCCTGTTCCGCCGAAAGCGCGGCCTCCGACGAGGCGATGCGCTCCTTCCCGGCCTCGATGAGCTCCCCGGCATGCTCCATGTCCTTCTTCTTTATGCCGATGTCCGCCTGGGCGGCGCTCAGGAGCCTGTTTGTCTGGGTTATCTCGTCGAAGTTCCTGGTCTGGTCCTCGTGCCCGCTCTGGGACTGTTCCTGGAGCCTGTCAAGTTTCGACGCGGTGACGTTTATGGTGTCTTCCTGCATCTCCAGCTCGTGCTGGGACAGCCGGAAGTCTCCGTCAGCCTTCTCTATGGCCTTCGCCAGGCGGTCAGCCTCGAATATCCACATGGATACGTCGATCTTCTTCTTTTCCACGAACAGATCCATGTATTTCCTGGCTTTTTCAGAGTCCCTGGACAGGGGGCCGAGACGCTGGGCCAGCTCGTGCTCGATGTCCTCGACACGGGCCATGTTGTCCTCTGTCTCCTTCAGCTTCTTCTCGGACTCGTTCTTCTTGTATCTGTATTTCGCGATGCCGGCGCTCTCCTCGAAGGCCTTTCTCCTGTCCTCGTTCTTCTTTGAGATCAGCTCTGCTATCTTGCCCTGGCCTATGATGGAATAGCCCTCACGGCCTATGCCCGTGTTCATGAACAGCTCGTATATGTCCTTCAGCCTGCATTTCCTGCGGTTGATGAAATACTCGCTGTCGCCGTTCCGGTAGTACCGTCTGGTGGCCGTGACCTCATCATAGTCCGTAGGCAGGGTCCTGTTGAGGCCGCTGTTGTCGAAGGTCACCGACACCTCGGCGAAGCTCATGGGCTTCTTGTCGTCGGCCCCGGCGAAGATCACGTCCTCCATCTTGGAGCCTCTGATGCTCCTTGAGGACAGCTCTCCCAGCACCCACTTCATCGCGTCCGTTATATTCGATTTACCGCTCCCGTTGGGACCCACGATGACCGTGGCGCCGTCGTTGAACTTCAGGACGGTCCTGTCCGGGAATGATTTGAATCCGTGCAGTTCCAGTGATTTGAGGTACAATTGCGTTTCCTCCGGTGTTCTAGATTCTTTCCAGTGTGACTTTGTACGGCGGGAATTCCGGATCCCCGCGGAATTTTATATTCTTCAGTCCGGTGGTGCCGGTCAGTCTCCTGACGTTGGACCTTCCGAGGCCCGCGGCCTTCGACAGGTGCCTCTCCGGCACCGTTATTAGCGCGTCCCCGGTGAAGTCCCGTTCTTTTGCCAGAGACGATATTATCCTGTAGTAAAGCTCGCTGTAGACCATCTCCCCGAGAGCCGGGTGGTTCGGTCCCGCGTAATATGCCCGGGAATGGAGGTTCTCGCTCTCGCACAGTCCGATCCTCAGGCATTCCACTCCCTTTTCCGCGAGGATCTCAAGGACGTCCGCGGATCTTGTGACCGCCTCCTCGACCGTAAGGGGGACGTATTCCCCCTTTTCGGCCATCCGGCACAGCTCCGTACCCCTGAAGACCACGGTGGGGTAGATCCTGGCGGAGCCGCAGTTCGCGGCTATGTACCGGGCGCATTCCCTCTCGCTTCCGGGATCCGCTCCCGGAAGGCCGATCATCATCTGCCCGCCTACGGAAAAGCCCGCGCTGCGGAGCAGATCCACGGCTCTTTCCGTGTCACCGGCGGTGTGGCCTCTCCTGCATGTTCCGAGGACCCGGTCGTCCATGGACTGGATCCCCAGTTCCACCTGGGTCACGGGGTAGTCCCTGAGGACGGATATGATATGCGGGGATATGTAGTCCGGCCTGGTGGACATCCTGATGCCCTTCACGCCGCCCCTTCCGCAGTAGCCCTTTGCCAGGTCCAGCAGGGATATCATCAGATCTTCGTCTATGCCCGTGAATGATCCTCCGAAAAAGGCTATCTCGGCCTCCGCCCCTCCGGCGGACGCAAGGCATTCCTCTATGGTCCTTTCCGCCGAGGCCAGCTGTCCGTCCCGGTCCGCTCCCGCGGTCCCGGTTATGGTCCTCTGGTCGCAGAAGACGCACATGTTGGGACAGCCCAGATGAGGTATGAACACGGGTATGTTAATGTGTCTCTTTGGCATTTTCCTTTATTTCGCCGAACAGGATCAAAGCCTCTCTCGCGGCCTGCTGCTCGGCTTCCCTCTTGGTCTTGCCGGTACCCCTGCCTATGATGTTGCTGTTAAGCATGGCCTCCACGCTGAACCGCTTGTCGTGGGCAGGCCCGGTCTCCGACACCAGGACGTATTCCAGGATCTCTCCCTCGGCCTGCTGCACCAGCTGCTGCAGCTGGGTCTTGTAGTCGATGAACACGCCGTTTCTCGAGATCTTGCCGATCTCGGACTTTATGAACGGCAGTACGAACCTCTCGACTTCCGTGAAGACCTCCCCGGAATCGAGATACATGGCCGCCAGCAGCGCCTCGAAGGCGTCGGCGGTGATGGAAGGCCTCTGCCTTCCCCCGTTCAGTATCTCCCCGTGGCCCAGGTACAGGTACTCGCCGAGGCTTATCTCCGCAGCGAACTTCGAAAGGGCCTTCTCGCATACCACGGCGGCACGGATCTTTGTCAGATCCCCTTCCTGCTTGTTCCTGTATTCCTCGAAAAGATATGAGCTCACCACTATGGAGAGCACGGAATCCCCGAGGAATTCCAGTCTCTCGTTGTAGGCTACGGCGGAATCCGTCTTGGTCTTCATCTCGTTGTAGTAGGACGAGTGGGTCACCGCCGCCTTCAGGATCTTTCTGTCCCTGAAGGTATAGCCTATGGTCTTTTCAAGTTCCCCGATGGGACGGGGCTCGTCATTGTGCGTCATTTCGATATATTCCTTATGTCTCGCTTTTTGCTTTCTCGAGTTCCGGGATGAAGCTCCCGAGGGCCTCAAGGGCTCTTTCCGAATAGTACTCCGCCCTTGCCCGCTTGCCGCCCTTTATCTTTCTGTCAGGTCCGGGGACTATGCCGAAATTGGCGTTCATGGGCTGGAACGTCCCGGGGAGCGTTCCTCCCGTCGATATGTAGGCCGCCATGGCGCCCGTCATCATGGTTTCCGGGAACAGCACCGGCCCCAGGCCTTTCGCCCTTCTCGCCGCGTTTATCCCGGCCACGAATCCCGACGCGCAGGATTCGATATATCCCTCGACTCCCGTCATCTGGCCCGCGAAATACAGGTCCTTCCTGCTCCTCATGGAATAGTCCGCGTCAAGGAGGGACGGGGAATCCAGGAATGTGTTCCTGTGCATCACGCCGTACCTCAGGAACTCGGCGTTCTCAAGGCCCGGTATCATCCTGAAGACTCTCTTCTGCTCTCCCCAGGTCAGGTGGGTCTGGAAGCCCACTATGTTGTACATGGTGCCCTCTTCGTTCTCTTTCCTCAGCTGCACCACGGCGTAGTATGACTCGTCGGTCGCGGGATTCCTGATGCCCACGGGCTTCATGGGCCCGAACCTCAGGGTGTCGGCCCCCCTCCGGGCCATCACTTCCACGGGCATGCATCCCTCGAACACCTTCAGGCTGTCACCCTTCTCGAAGTCGTGGAGCTCTGCGGTCTCAGCCGATATGAGGGCCTCATGGAACGCTTTGTATTCAGGCTCCGTGAAGGGACAGTTGATGTAGTCCGGGGTGCCCTTTCCGTATCTCGAGGCAAAGAAGGCCTTTTCCATGTCCACTGTGGAGGCGTCCACTATGGGGGCCGCCGCGTCGTAGAAATACAGCCGCCTGTCGCCGGTGATCCTCTTTATCTCCTCCGCCAGGGCGTCCGAGGTAAGGGGGCCTGTGGCCACCACGGTCGTGTCTTCGAAGTCCAGGGAGGTGATCTCCCCCGAGACCGTCTCGATGCCGGGGCAGTTCCTGATCTTCTCCGTTATGTATCCCGAGAACCTTTCCCGGTCCACGGCCAGGGCCCCGCCCGCGGAGACCCGTGTCGCGTATGCGGCCTCCATGATGAGGGAACCCATCCTGAGAAGCTCCTCCTTGAGGAGCCCCCCCGCGTTCGTGAGCTCGGCGGATCTCAGGGAATTGGAGCATACCAGTTCGGAGAAACCGTCCGAATGATGGGCCGGGGTCCTCTTTCCGGGCTTCATCTCGTAAAGAGTGACGCGGACGCCGGACCGGGCTGCCTGCCAGGCGGCCTCGCAGCCCGCCAGGCCGGCTCCGATTACGTTAACGTTAACCATCTCATGATCTGCCGAAGATCATTCTTCAGTCTCTTCGGTCTCTTTCTTGTATTTGCACTTGTCGTTCATGCAGTACAGGTAGTTCTTGCCTTTCTTCCTGACCATCATGCCGCCGCATACCGGGCACTTCTCGTTGGTGGGCATGTCCCAGGTGGAGAAGTCGCAGTTCGGATAGCGGGAGCAGCTGTAGAACACGTTCCTGTTCTTTCCGGTCTTGGTCACCAGATCCGCGCCGCACTTCGGGCATTTCACGCCGAGGGGCTTCTGCTTCTGCTTGGTGAACTTGCACTGCGGATATCTGGAGCAGGCGTAGAAGGTGCCGAACTTGCCGGTCCTCTGGACCATGTCAGCACCGCAGACCTCGCATTTCATGGTCTCGCCGTCCTGCTTGGCCACCACGGGCTCGCTCTTCTTCTTTTCGTAGAGGGGCTTGGTATTCCTGCAGGCGGGATAGTTCGGGCAGGCCGCGAACTTGCCGTACTTGCCGTTCCTTATGATCATCTTGGCTCCGCACTTGTCGCAGATTATGTCCGTCTCCTCGTGCTGCAGGTGGTACTCGGCCTTCTCGTTCTTCGAGAGGGCTTCAGTCAGTTCCTTGTCGAAGTCGCCGTAGAACTCCTTAAGCACCCCGTTCATGGATGCCTCCCCGTTCTCGATGGCGTCGAGCTGGCTCTCCAGGGATGCGGTGAACCTGTAGTCCACGATGTCCGGGAAGTTCTCGCTCATGAGGCGGGTGGTGACTTCGCCGAGATTGGTGGGGACCAGGGACTTTCCGTCCCTCTTCACGTATCCGCGGGTGGTGATTATGGTGATTATGGTGGTGTAGGTGCTGGGACGGCCGATGCCCTTCTCCTCGAGGAACTTCACGAGGGAAGCCTCGGTGAACCTCGGCGGGGGAGACGTGAAGTGCTGGGCGTTGGCTATGGTCTCGGCGTCAAACTTTTCTCCGGTCTCGGCGTCGGGGAGCCTCTTCGCTCCCTCTTCCCTGTCGCCCGTGTCGTCGGTGGACGCTTCATACACGGTCATGTATCCCGGAAATTCCACGGTATAGCCTGAGGTCCTGAACAGGTATCCCGCCGCCGTGAAGTCGATCTGGGTGGTGGCGAGGACCGCGGAGGCCATCTGGCTGGATATGAACCTGTCCCAGATCAGCTTGTACAGCTTGAACTGGTCGTTGGTCAGGTACTTCTTTATCTTCGCGGGTTCGAACATCTCCGTGGAGGGCCTGATGGCCTCGTGGGCGTCCTGAGCTCCCGCCTTGGATTTGTATATCCTGGGTACGGACGGATAGTAGTCCGGCCCCAGCTTCGGGTTCCCCGTGATGAATTTCTTCGCGGCTTCCCTTGCCTCGTCCGCGATGCGGAGGGAATCGGTCCTCATGTAGGTGATGAGACCGTGGGCCCCGCCGTTCTCGTGGCCGAGATTGATCCCTTCATACAGTTCCTGGGCCACCTTCATGGTCTTTTGTGACTGGAAGTTCAGCTTTCTGGAGGCTTCCTGCTGCAGGGTGCTGGTGGTGAAGGGCGGCTCGGGGTTCTTCACCTTCTTGCCCTTCTTGATGTCGGAGATCGTGAACCGCTTCCCCTCGAGATCCGCGAGGATCTTCTCGGTCTGCTCTTTCGTCTCCAGATCTATCTTCGCGCCGTTGTCGCTGCCGAAGAACCTGGCCGTGAACCTTCTGTCGCCGGAGCCCGTGAGCTCGGCCTCGATGGTCCAGTATTCCTTCGGCACGAAG
This sequence comes from uncultured Ruminococcus sp., assembly GCA_902783755.1. Taxonomy (GTDB): domain Bacteria; phylum Bacillota; class Clostridia; order Oscillospirales; family CAG-272; genus UMGS1696. The sequence continues at coordinate 6,004 of CACZSC010000125.1, forward strand.
GCCCTTATCTCGTTTTCCTTGTCCACAATGATCTTCGTGGCCGCGGACTGTACCCTTCCCGCGGAAAGGCCGCTCTTGACGGTCTTCCAGAGATACGGGCTCAGCTTGTAGCCCACTATCCTGTCGAGGATCCTTCTGGTCTGCTGGGCGTCCACTATGTTCAGATCTATGCCCCGGGGGCTCTTGATGGACTCCTTCACCACGCTCTTGGTGATGGCGTTGAAGGTGACTCTCCTCACCTTCTTCTCGGGGATCTCAAGAGCCGTGATCAGGTGCCACGCGATGGCCTCGCCCTCGCGATCAGGGTCGGTCGCCAGATAGACGTAGTCAGCGGCCTTCGCCTCTTTCTTGAGAGTGTTGATGATCTCCGACTTTCCCCTTATGTTTATGTAATGGGCCTCGAAATCTTTGTCGATGTCGATGCCCATGGTGGACTTGGGAAGATCGCGGATGTGTCCGTTGGAAGCCATGACCTTGTATCTGCTTCCGAGATAGTTCTTGACTGTCGCCGCCTTGGTGGGCGATTCCATGATAACTAGATTCTGCATGTCTTTCCTCTTCTGATGTTTTCCGTAGTAGTTCCTGCCGGGGCAAAAAACTTCATATATTATATACCCGGAATTTTGATTTTGGCAATAGCGCAGGCGAAAGTTTTTTAAAAAACTGTTCTCCGGGGCCTATCTTGCACCGCGTGAAGCTTTGGCGGCCTCCCACAGCGCGACCGTGCAGGCCTGGGCGGCGTTCAGGCTCTCGGCCTTTCCCGTCATGGGGATCCTGGCCGTGGAGGTGCACAGGGAGAGCACTCCCTCCGATATGCCGTGGCCCTCGTTCCCTATGACGAAGCAGGTACGGTTCCTGACGGTGAAGGAGCCGAGCTCCAGTGAATCCTCCGCCAGGGTCATGCCGGTGATCTCCCAGCCCTTATCCCTGAGGAACGCCAGCTTTTCCCGGCATCCCCCGGTGATCACGGGGATCCTGAAAACGGCTCCCATGGAAGCTCTGACGGTCCTCGGGTTCCCTGTATCGGCGCAGCTCTCCGCCAGCACGAACCCTGCGCCGAAGGCCTCGGCGCTCCTGAGGATCGTGCCGAAGTTGCCGGGATCCCTGACAGAATCGAGATATACCGCAAAGCCCGCGTCCGAAAGACATCGGATGTCGGGCTCCTCCGGGGTCCTGCTGGCCGTCAGTATCCCCTGCGGGGATTTTTCCGTGGAGATCTTCTCGAAGGCCGGACCGGACATGACGATGATGCGGACGCCCTTTTTCAGGGCCTTTTCCGCCAGATTCCCGATCTTTCCGGGATCCTCCCCGGACTCCTCGGAGATCACGAGCACGGCGCAGTTCCCGGAATCCAGGGATTCCTCTGCCAGCTTGGTCCCTTCGGCGAGGAAGAGCCCCGTCCCGTCCCTGTGCTTCCTGTCCGAAAGCTTGGCCAGGGACACCACGGCGGCGTTGCTCCTCGAGTATATGTATTCGGCTTTAAATCTGTTTTTCAGCTCTTCAAAAATATCCATAACACAAAGGAAAGGAGCCGTCTTTCGACAACTCCCCGTTATACCACCTTATTTAAGTGCTGCCTTCGCAGTGTCTGCAAGGGATGCGAATGCGTCCTTGTCGGATACCGCTATCTCAGCCAGCATCTTCCTGTTGAGATCCACGCCCGCCAGCTTGAGGCCGTGCATGAATGTTGAGTAGTTCATGCCGTTGACCTTCGCCTGCGCGGAGATACGTGTGATCCAGAGAGAACGGAAGTCTCTCTTCTTCTGCTTGCGGCCTATGTATGCGTAGTTTCCGCTCTTCATAACGGCCTGTTTGGCCATCTTGAAATGGAGATGTTTGGAACCCCAGTAGCCTTTCGCAGCCTTCAGAACTTTATTTCTTCTCTTGCGCGTCATGAGAGCGCCCTTGATTCTAGCCATTGTACTCTATCCTTTCTTATACCTTATTTCCCGATCAGTCTTTGTTAATGAGTCTCTTTACGTTAGCAGTCATGGCAGGACTGAGTATCTGGCTGCTTCTGAGGTGTCTCTTCCTCTTCTGGTCCTTCTGGCCCAGGTTGTGACGGTGATCTGAATGGAATACCTTTATTTTGCCTGTTCCGGTCACGTGGAACCTTTTGGCAGAAGCTCTGTGTGTCTTGATTTTTCCCATGGTTCTATCCTTTCCTTACATTAGGTAAAATGTGCTTTAATTCGATGCCGGGGCTTTTTCCGGCTTGAGAGGAGCTATGAACATTGTCAGCTGCCTGCCCTCGAGGACGGGCTTCTTGTCGATGGCGCCGTATTCCGAAACGAAGTCGGCGAACCTCTCGAGCATTTCCCTTCCGATCTCGGGATGCGCAATTTCCCTTCCCCTGAAACGGAGACATACCCTGACCTTGTTTCCGGCCTGCAGGAACTTGATGGCCCTGTTCGCCTTGGTCTCAAAGTCATGGGTGTCGATCCTGCAGGAGAGCTGCACTTCCTTGATCTCGACTACCTGCTGCTTTTTCTTAGCTTCCTTCTCCCTCTTGTCGGCCTCGTAGCGGTACTTGCCGTAGTCCATTGCTCTGCATACGGGCGGCTCCGCCGTGGGCGCGATGAGGACCAGGTCAAGGCCCTTGTCGTAGGCGTACGTCTTCGCGTCCGCAAGGCTCATGATCCCCAGCTGGCTGTTGTTTTCGTCAAGCATTCTGACTTCGGTGGCCCTGATGTCGTCGTTGATGGTAAGTTCTTTTGCGCTAATGGTTATGCACCCCCCTGAATGATGTGATGTATCTGGAAATAAAATGCGCACAGAAATACTCCGTGCGCAGAAAAAAGCTTTCTATTGACCAGGCTGGCGCGATTGCCGCGAGGTGAGAACGGAGTACGTTCTGCTTTGTTGTACCCGGACATTATACTTGCCCCGCGGGCTTTTGTCAATACCTTTCGCAAAAATTTTCCCCTGCCGAGCGGGAATATTTTTCCGGCGGAAAAAATCTCAAAAAAAGCCGCATATATATTAGAAATATATACTGAATTATGTTGATAAACGGCCGGGATTTCAATATAATGTACGCAGGAGATTTATAACCTCGGCCCAGTCCGGGGGACAGCGGAGGACGGAATGGAGACCGGAGAGAGGATCACCCTGGAGATCGTCGGGCTGACGGAAAAAGGGTACGGTGTCGCCCGGACAGACGGCATGGTCGTTTTCGTGAAAGACGCCGTTCCCGGAGACCGTGTTTCCGCCGTGATAAGGGAAGTCAGGAAGAAGTACGCCACCGCGGAAACGGATGAGCTGCTGGAGCGGTCGATCTGCAGGGAGGATCCGATATGCCCGGACTGCTCAAGATGCGGAGCGTGCGTGCTCTCGCACGTCAGCTTCGGGCTTGAGAACAGGACCAAGGCGGAGACCGTCGGGAACGCGTTCAGGAAGGCCGGTGTGAAGGCGGCCGTCCCGGATACCGCGTTTTCCCTTGACCGCACCGGATACCGCAACAAGCTGACCGTCCACTATTCCCAGAAGCTCGGTGCCTTCGGCCTGTATTCCGAAAAGTCCCGGGAGGTGTTCCCTTTCGGCCGCTGCCGTCTGTGCCCGGATATACTGTCTGAGTGCGTAAGGTATATAAACGGGATGCCGGAACTTTACAGGGATTCCGGGCCCGAAAGCCTGGTGCTGCAGATCACCGGCAGCGGTGAAGTGTACATAACGCTGGAATCGGAGGAAAAGACAGACAACCTGCTCAGGGACAGGATACGGAAAGAATTCCCCGCCGTAAAGGAAGTGATCCTCCGGTCTCACGGCCGGGGAAGGCCTTCATATTTCAAGGACAGGTTGCTCGATCTTAAGTTCACTTATCCCACATCGGGTTTCAGACAGGTCAACACCGCCGTGTTTGAAAAGCTGCTCCTCAGGTCGGCAGAACTGCTGGGAGATCCCGGAAACGGGTGCATCGTGGACCTGTACTGCGGGTCAGGCACCGTGGGGATATCGCTTGCACGTCTGCTGGGAGCTGAAGATCTTATCGGCATAGAGATCAATGAGGATTCAGTCTCCCTTGCCAAGTCGAATGCGGACCGGAACGGAATCACCTCGTCGAGGTTCTGCTGCGGCGACGCCTCTCTTGTTTCCCGTGTGCTTTCAGAGAACGGGATCAGGGACTTTACGCTGACGGTCGATCCTCCGAGAGCAGGTCTGTCAGAAAAGGCCAGGAAGGAGATACTCTCCTGCAAGCCGGACAGACTGCTGTACATTTCATGCAACCCGTTCACGCTTTCCAGGGATGCCGCGTTTTTCACAGGGAACGGATACATGATCGACACGGCGGAGGTATTCAACATGTTCCCGATGACCGAGCATGTGGAGTGCGTGACATTGATGACAAAGAAATAGATATATCGAAGTTTATGGAGGGAATCAAAATGGATAAGAATACAACAATGGAAAATCTTGCCCGGGCGTTGCAGGAAAAAGACGGCTTCAACGGGGCATGGCTCTATGCGGAAAACGGCGAGATCGTGTCCAAGGGAGCTCTCGGCTTCCGGGATCCTGAAAACACGCTGCCGATCACGGAGGACACGATCTTTCAGCTGGCTTCGGTCAGTAAGCAGTTCACGGCGACGGCGGTCATGCTGCTGATGCGGCAGCGCCTTCTCAGCCCGGAAGACAGGATCACAAAGTATTTTCCGGAA
>CACZSC010000126.1 GCA_902783755.1 uncultured Ruminococcus sp.
CTGCCCCGGGCTGATTTTCATAACATGTGTTTAATTACCTCTTCTCTCGGAAGCGGCGACAGGTCTATCGGCGCTATGTCGAAAACCGTCCTTGCCCCCGTTTCCCCGCGGCCCGCCATTCTGCAGACTGCCCTTGCGAAGGCGACCAGCACGCTGGCAGTGAACTCGGGATTCGAATCGAGTTTCAGACTGTATTCGATAGTGTGCCTGGTCCTGTTTTCCGGGCCCGTGGTGCCCGTCCTTATGACGAATCCCCCGTGAGGTATGCCCTTGTGTTCTCTGTCCAGTTCTTCCTGCGTAATGAAAGTCACCGTCGTATCGTAGTCCGCGAAGTAGTTCGGCATGGTCTTGATCTCGTTTTCTATTCTTACGAGATCCGCTCCCTCTTCTGCCACGACAAAGCATTCTCTCCTGTGCTTTTCTCTGGTCGTGAGCTCGGGCATTTCTCCGTTTCTGACGGACTCAAGGGCTTCCGGTACGGGAACCGTATACTGCCTTGCGTCAGCTACTCCTTCTATTCTTCTTATCGCGTCTGAATGTCCCTGGCTCACACCTCTTCCCCAGAAAGTATAGTCTTTTCCGTTAGGAAGGATCGATGCGGCATATAGCCTGTTCAGCGAGAACATGCCCGGATCCCATCCTGCTGAGATGAGAGCGAGATAACCGCCTTTTCTTGCCGCTTCGTCGACTCTTCTGTAGTGGTTCGGGATCTCGGCGTGCGTATCGAAGCTGTCCACTACCGAAAACATCTCAGCCAGCGAGGGAGTCATTTTCGGCAGATCCGTGGCGCTGCCGCCGCAGATTATAAGTACATCTATCTTGTCTTTGAAGTTTTCAATCTCGTTCGCTGAATAAACCGGCGTATCAGTGGCAGGCCGCAGCGCCGACGGGTCTCTCCTTGTGAATATCCCCACCAGCTCCGCGTCATCCGCTGCCTGCACCGCGCTCTCCACGCCTTTTCCGAGATTACCGTATCCGTATATGGCGATCCTCATACATCAGTCCCCCACCATGTCTTTCATGTCATACATACCCGGCACCTTCCCCACAAGAAACCTTGCGGCCGTCACCGCGCCTTCCGCGAAAAGCGCTCTGCTGTGGGCTTCGTGCTTAAGGGTTATCGTCTCGGTCCCTGTCGATATGATCACTTCATGTTCGCCGACCACGTTGCCGATCCTTACGGAGCTTATCCCTATTTCATTGGGCTGTCTTTTACCCTGTCCGCTCCTGCCGCAGTTCAGAACGGTCCCCGGCCTTACGCTGCCGATCTCATCTGCTATCTTAAGTGCCGTTCCGCTGGGCGCGTCAAGTTTTCGGTCATGGTGCTTTTCGATTATCTCGATCTCGGCCGAAGGCATCGACGCCGCAGTCTTTTTAGCCAGTTCCACAAGAAGCGCAACCCCCAGGGACATGTTCGCGGATCTGAAAACTGGTATCTTTTCGGAGGCGCACCTTACCGCATCAAGTTCTTCCTGCGTCTGCCCGGTAGTGCACAGGACCACGGGAAGTCCCTTTGACACCGCATATCCCATCAGCGCAGGAGTAAGCGAATGATGTGAAAAATCGATGATGCAGTCAGCTTTTGCAGCCGCCGCTTCAAACCTTTCGGAGAATTCTCCGTCGAATCCTCCCGCACAGGGGACCTCTCCGTCGTCGGTGACGATGTCAACGCCGCAGACCACGTCGAATCCGTATCCCGCTTTTTCCGCGAGTCTCCGGACCTCCCTGCCCATGAATCCGTTATATCCGCAAAGTAAAACGTTCATTACAATACCTTTCCCGGACTAGATCAGTCCGTGCTGCTTCATAAGTCCGATCAGTTTTTCCCTGTTCCTGTCTTCCATCGGCGTGAGCGGCAGCCTCAGATAGTCTTCGCACCTGCCCATTGCCGCCATGGCCGCCTTTACGGGTATCGGGTTGACCTCGCAGAACAGAGCGTCTATAAGGTCTATGTAATCCAGCTGCATCTTCAGAGCTTCCTGCGTTTTCCCATCCAGATACAGGTGGCACATCTCGGATGTCTGTTTCGGCATCACGTTAGACAGCACCGAGATGACGCCCTGGCCACCCAGGGACATCACCGGTATTATCTGGTCGTCGTTCCCGGAATAGAGCGCCATCCTGCCTCTGCACAGAGCCGCTATCTTCGCTATCTGAGAAATGTTCCCACTGGCTTCCTTGACTCCGAGGATGTTCGGGTGTTCTGCCAGTTTCGCACAGGTCTCGGGCATTAAATTGCACCCGGTCCTTGACGGTACGTTGTACAGGATACAGGGCTTCGTACTGATGTCCGCCAGATACTCGAACGACTTGATCAGGCCGTTCTGCGTGGCTTTGTTGTAGTACGGAGTAACGAGGAGCATGGCGTCTGCGCCTGCATCGCAAGCATATTTCGTGAGATCCGCCGCGTACGCAGTGTCGTTCGATCCCGTTCCGGCAATGACCGGCACTCTCTTCGCCGCTGTCTCGACTATGCAGCTGATGACCTCTTTATGCTCTTCATCGGTAAGAGTGGATCCTTCACCCGTGGTGCCTGCCGCCACCAGGGCATCTATGCCTTCCTCTATCTGCCACTCCACGAGTTCCTCAAGTTTCTGAAAGTCTACTCCCTGCTCAGTCATCGGGGTGATCAGGGCAGTTGCCGCACCGGTAAACACTAGATTTTCCATAAAGCCTCCAAATCATATAATGAAAACGAAAAGAGACGGCGGGGCCGTCTCACAAACATTTCAAGCTTGATCGTCGATAGCCCTCCGCAGAACCTGCGACAGCAGAACGGATATTCTCCGGGCTGCCAGCCAAGATGCCCGCCACGGCATCCGCTTCGGCGCCAGGACCTTTCCTGCCCAGTTTCGGCAACTTTTTTGCGGGCAGTACTTTTTCCGAGGCGCGCCTCTATCTTTTTTGAGATTATATCATACGCATTTTTGCCTGTCAATACAGCCTTTCCGTCATTTTATGCGAAATTCGGCCTGTATTTTCACAAAAATTGCATGTTTATGCACTTTCCCGGTCATGGCATCTTCCGTTCTCCCTTGGTGAACCACACCGGCTCGTCCTCCGGACCGCATCCGACAATGACCGAAACGCCGCTTTTCGGCGCCCCTGTACCACGCAGCCGCCACCCTTCAGGCTCGTCAGGCAGGTATACGCATATCCTTTGGGCTCCCTCGTCGAACACGGGACATGCGAGTATGCTGTCTCCGCACATGAAGGCATCGGACTCCGGATCGTATCCGGGATAATCCAGAAAAACGGGATATACCAGAGGCCTGTGGCCCGCGATACATCTGTCCATACCTTTCCTCAGATACGGGACGAGCCGTTCCCTGAGGCTGAATATGCGTCTGACGGCGTCCATAAGATCGGGATACAGCCACGGCATGGTAGGATCTTCCCCGGGCTTCCATGAGTGCAGGACAAATCTCGGAAGGAACACACCGTACTGCAGCCATCTCAGAAACAGCTCCCGTCCCGGCTTCGGGCCGGCAAAGCCCCCAATATCAGGACCGAAGAAAACGAATCCCGACAGAGCCATGGTCATGGCTTGAAAGTGATTGTACCTCAGGTCTCTGAAGTCCGTCAGATTGTCCCCCGTCCAGGTGGTCGCATATCTCTGGGTCCCGGCCACCGCACACCTCGAGACTATGAACGGCTCCCTGCAGCCTGTGGCTTCCGTGACCGCCTCCCTGCTAGCCCTCGACATGAGAAGTGAAAACAGCGGGCGGATCAGTCTCGCGGGAAGTTCCTTCCCGAACCCGTCCGCCAGAACATCCCTGTCCCAGACATCATACTCGTTGTTGTCGTTCCAGATGTTCGTATACCCATTTGAAACAAGCTGCTCCTTTACGCAGTCTTTCCAGAAACCGTATGCTCCTCTGTTAGTGAAATCAAGATATGATGCCATGCCTCCCCAGAACGGGAATACTGCCGGCCTCCCGTCGGCATAGTGGAGGAACCACCCGTTTCCGGCGATCATCCCGTACATGGGATGATCCGTAAGGAATGCCGGCTTGACGTTCGGGATCAGTTCCATCCCGCGAGCTCTGAAGTGATCCGAAAGTCCCTTGGGAGAAGGTATCTTGTCTCTGTCCCAGTTGAAAACGTAGCGCTTGTCCCCGATAGACGTATAGCCGCTCGAAAGGTAGAAGCCTCCCGCCCGTATCCCGTTTTCGTCGCATTTTTCAGTGAATCCCCTGAGCTGTTCGTCCGAGTTCCGGGCATCCGTGTAGCTCATTGTGCTCCCGCAGTATCTGAAGGCCCATTCAGGCACGCCGGCTGTCCCGCCGCACATTTCACAGAAACGGCTCAGTATCTCCGGCACTGTTCCGAAGATGAGGTAGAAAACCAGGTTTTCCTCTTCATAACGGACGGAGTTGAACGGTTCATAGTAATTGTCGTGCTCTTCCCCGAAATTCACCCTGCCGTTCGAATAGGTATCATAGTATAGCCCGTAGGCACCCGCGCTGTTTTCACAGATATAGAAAGGAAGGTGCTTGTACAGCGGATCGCTGCTTTCCGCTCTGAATCCCATCGAGTCACAGGCACCAAGCTCAAAGCTCCTTCCTGATTTGTCGACCTTTCCGCACTTGTCTCCGAGGCCGAAGATCTTCTGTCCTTCGAACCTTCTTGTAAAGTGGACCGAACCATCCCCCAACTCGTGGTCAAAATTGTATGCAAGTCCGTCCCGGTCCTGATACAGCAGGCCCTTTTCGTTTTCGACCCTGATCCGGAAATTCATGCGCTCGATGCTGACCCTGTTGCCGCAGAGCTCAAACCGTATCTCTTCATTTCCCTCTTCGATCACAGGGGCCTCTTTTACAAAACCATCCGTTGAAAGTTTGTCTCTCCCTTCGAGCGGGCAGACTGAAGATCCGGGACAGACGCTCCAGGTGGGTAAGAGCTCACAGCCGTCTCTTAACACTGCCACTCTCAGGATGTTCCTGAAGAAATCCAGCCGCACCGAAACCCCGTCGGACCTGTATATATGGCTCTCCGGTCTTGCTTCGCTCAGAGTGAAATGATGCCTGAATTTCATGCCTTCGGCTCCCCTTTGCTTATCATGTTGTATGCAAGTTTCAGATAGTTCGGCCCCGCCGCCGAGATCTTATCTCTCCTAAACCGGAGAGGCTTTCCTCCGTGCTTCCTGACGCTTTCCCAGCGCGGCAGTCCGTCTCCGTTCGGATCCCCGGTCTTTGCAAAATTCGCAAGAAAATCCATCATCGTTTCAGCCACCGTTTCATCTTCTTTCGTATACGGCCGCCATGAAGTCCCAAGCCTTCCGAACATATATCTCAGATCCGATGAATGGAATGCCCCGTTGCTGTCTCCGGGAGCATCGATGTCGAAATAGTACGCGTACGCCCCTGTTTTCTTCGCATAGTCCATGCCTATCTTTGCCATCAGGGGAGCATACATGTCGCAGCTGGTGAATCCTATCATGTAGTCTATATCCATTGGATCACCCATCATCTCATCGACGGGCTTTTCCAGAAGGCGGCCGTCCACGACCGGCATGGTGTTGTATACGTTGTCCTTGCGCCCGGATCTGAAATCCTCAAGTTTCCCGAAAAGATCCCTTATATCGAGCGCTTTCAGTCCATCCAGCGACCCGCATCCGGCAGAGTCCAGGAACGCATCCCAGTACTCGTGGGTCTTTTCTGCAGTCCTAGGCAGGGCAAATTTGGGAAAGAGTCCCGCGCCGGAAAGCATGACGGCGCGGGAAAACAGCCCGCTGTTCCTTCTGTCAAGGCACATATACTGTATAGATATGGCTCCCGCGCTCTGTCCCATTACGGTGATGTTGTCCGGGTCGCCTCCGAAGTCCGCAATGTTCTTTTTCACCCATTTTATCGCCGTGATCTGGTCGTGTAAGCCGAAATTGCCGTCAAAGCCGGTCTTCTCCCTTATCTCCGCATTGGTAAGGTACCCGAGCACGCCCACACGGTAATTGATAAAAACGGAAACGACGCCTCTGTCGGCAAGTCTGTTTCCCCTGAAAGGCTCTTCGCAGTTGGCTCCCGAATTGAATCCCCCGCCGTGGATATATACTATGACGGGACAGTTCCGTCCGTTTTCCGGCGCGTATATATTGAGGTTCAGGCATGTATCCTCGTCATAGCGGATGTCAAGTCCTTCCCTGAATTCCCTGTGGTAGAAAAGGCGCTCCGGAACGTCAAGGTGTGCGAACCACTGCCTGTACTGCGGGCACGCAGCCCCCATTTCGGTCGCGTCCAGTATCCCTTCCCATTTGCCTGATGGTTCCGGATACTCAAACCGTCCGGCCGATGCATACGGCACTCCCAGAAACTCAAGGCAGCTTCCCTCCCTGTTCCCGAGTATTTTACCGTTTTCCGTCTCAACAATGACCCGGTTTTCGTCTCTATCAAGTCCCATCACGGTCCTCCGATCATTTTTTAGCCATTCGCCGTTCCTCTTGACTTTATTATATATTTCCCGGTTCGCCTCTGTCAAATCTTTCCCGGCCCCGCCGGATTTTCCCTATCTTTTTCGGTAAAATCATTGCATTTGGGAAAATATATGGTATATTAGCATTGTACGGAAAACCCGGAAACAGATAGGAGATTTTACCATGGTCTACAGCTATCATCAGGATCAGAAGACACTGCATGTCGGATGCGAAAAACCGAGAGCATATTTCATACCGTTCACGACCGAGAGCGAAGCGCTGACAAAGACAAGGAGCCAGAGCCCCGTTTTCAAGACCCTCAACGGAGAATGGTACTTCAGGTACTACAGGAGCATTTCGGAGGCCGGGGATGCCGAAAGCATCTCTCCCCGCAACTGCGATTTCGAGAAGATCACCGTGCCTAAATGCTGGCAGACCGAAACAGACCGCGGTTACGATGTCCCAAACTATACGAATATAAACTATCCATTCCCTCTGGATCCTCCCTTCGTTCCCGACGAGAATCCCTGCGGACTGTATTTCAGGGAATTCATGATCCCCTCCGGTCAGGAAGGGAAAAAGGTATATCTGAACTTTGAAGGCGTGGATTCCGCGTTTTATCTCTGGATCAATGACGTATTTGCCGCATACAGTCAGGTAAGCCACCAGACCAGCGAGATAGACATCACGAAACTCGTGCGCGAGGGCAGCAACACCATAAAAGTGCTTGTGGTCAAATGGTCGGACGGATCCTATCTCGAAGACCAGGACAAATGGAGGATGTCGGGCATATTCAGAGAGGTCTACCTCCTGTTCAGACCGGAAAAGCATATCCGCGACGTATTTCTGAAAAGCGATCTGAGCGATGATTTTTCAAAGGCGGAGATCACCGCCGAACTGGATCTCGAGGGTAAATCGGACGTTTCCTTCAAAGTGCTGGATCCCGCAGGAAAGACAGTCGCCGAAAAGAAGAAGGCCGCAAGCTCATCAAAGACTATCTCCCTGGCAGTAATAGATAACCCTCTGCTCTGGTCAGATGAGGATCCTCAGCTGTATACGGTTGTCCTTGTGTGCAGCGGGGAATATATCGCATTCAGGTTCGGTATCAGAAAGATCGAGATCCGGGACAAGGCTATCCTCATAAACGGAAAATACGTGAAGGCAAAGGGCGTCAACAGGCACGACAGCCATCCGATCCTCGGATACGCCACTCCATATGAACACATGAAGCGGGACATCTTCATCATGAAAGCCCACAACGTGAACATGGTGAGGACCTCCCATTACCCGAACGACCCGCGATTTTACGAACTGTGCGACAGGTACGGACTTTATGTCTGCGATGAAGCGGACCTGGAGACCCACGGAACCAACCCTCGGTCTTTGCTCACGGACGATCCCGAGTGGGAAGACGCATACGTGGACAGAGCTGTCCGGCTCGTGGAACGTGACAAAAACCATGCCTGCGTGATCTTCTGGTCCCTCGGAAACGAATCCTGGTACGGATGCAACATGGTAGCCATGACGAAGTGGATCCGCAGCCGCGACGATACCAGGATAGTTCATTATGAAGGCGCGAACATCGGATATACCGACGGTATCGAACGCAGGGACATCACAGATGTAAACAGCCATATGTACCCCGAGGTCAGTTTCTGCGACGATTACTGCCGTGACGGAAAGTTCACCATGCCCCTGTTTCTCTGCGAATACTGCCACGCGATGGGCAACGGCCCCGGAGACCTGCGGGAATACTGGGAATCCATCGAGTCCCACCGGGAGTTCTTCGGCGGATGCGTATGGGAATTCATCGATCACTCGGTCGCCATAGGCGATAAATACCTTGATCCCGTATACACGTACGGCGGAGACTTCGGCGACTTCCCGAACGACGGAAACTTCTGCGTTGACGGTCTCGTGTATCCCGACAGGACCCCCCATGCGGGCCTCAGGGAACTGAAGCAGGCAATAATGCCCGTGAGGGCAAGAGAGATAAAGACGGGTACGGTCGCCGTAAGGTCCAGAAGATACTTCCGGCCTCTGGATGACGTTTCCATGGCCTGGTCCCTCAGCCGCAACGGCAAGGCGGTCCTGTCAGGCGTCATTCCGAAGCTCGGAATAATGCCCGAAAAGGAAAAACGCTTCGTTCTTTTCGGTGAACTTCCCGCAGAGCCGGGTGTATACATTCTGGATCTTTCGTTCCGGCAGAACCGTCCCACGGAATGGGCCGGCGCCGGACACGAGCTGGGGTTCGCTCAGTTCGTCCATGAAAAAGAGGCCCCCGCCTCCGGACTGCCTTTGCCCGCTTACCCTCTCGAAACATCGGAAAAAGAGGATTCGATCACAGTCACGTACGGTGAAACGGAATACGTTTTCAGCAAAGTGTCAGGTATGATCGACGACATCAGGAACAACGGCGAAAGCCTTATATCCAAACCGACTGTTCTCCAGATCTGGAGAGCTCCGACGGATAACGACAGACGCGTCCGCGACGAGTGGGCCTTCTACGGCTACGACCGGACAGAGATCAAATGCTACTCATGCATCTGCTCCAGGGAAAAGAACTCCGTATCAGTAAGATCTAGAGTATCTCTTGGCGCCAGATCACTGAAGCCCTGCCTCAGCGCGGAGATTGCGTATACGGTGCTGCCGGACGGATCCCTAGACGTGGAAAGCTCCGTAAACTGGCCCAAACCCGACAGCTCGGTCATATTCCCCCGCTTCGGATTCAGATTCACGATGCCGGAGGGCACCGAAGAGCTGAGATATTTCGGCTACGGACCCGGCGAGAGTTATGAGGACAAGAATCTGTCTTCAAAGCTGGGAGAATTCGCCACGACAGTCATGGAAAACTACGAACCCTATGTCTTCCCGCAGGAAAACTCATCCCATACAGGATGCAGGTGGGCGGACCTGCACACCGTTGCAGGCCACGGGCTCCTCTTCTCATCACACAGGCCCTTCAGCCTGAGCGCGTCCCATTTCTCCCCGGAACAGCTCACCGCCGCCACGCACAGGCACGAACTGATCCCCGAGCCGGAGACCACCGTGATCATCGACTACCGGCATTCGGGCGTCGGCTCCAATTCCTGCGGTCCGAGACTTTCCCCGAAATACACTTTCAATGAAGAGAACTTCACTTTCCGCTTCAACGTCAAACCGATCTTCGAATCGGAATATGATCCCTGGCAGAAGTGATCCGATCTGTGAGCAAAGAAATCCGCCGCAGTCCGTTTTTGGACTGCGGCGGATTGTCGTTCTGCTGCGCTTCCGTATGACCTTACCCGTCTTCCCCGTTCAGGTAGCCGTCAAGCCAGGATATTCTCATCCTTAGCCAGTTCGCCATATATTTGACCTGCTCCTCGGCAGACTTAATGTTGACGATCAGGTCGGGTTCTCTGTTCGTCTGCTTGTCAAACACGTCCCAGCGTTCAAAGTTCCGGTTGATGGAATCGGAGTACTTCTCGTACGTCTCGTATATATACTGAACGATGCCGCCGATCGCCTCCGCCTTGCTGTTCCACCTGTCCCTGACCTCATCCATGAACCATCCCGTTTCAACCAGGGCGTCAAGGAATTCGTTTCTCTGGGATGCATATGAAAAGTACGGATTTCCTATGTATGTGTACCTGTACGAGGCGAATTTTGCATCGTTCCGGTCATCGCTGGCGTTCGCGGCCGCGAGGTCAAAATCCCACATGGGCCCGTAGTAAAGCTTTCCGCCCGCAGGACGTGTGAAATAGAAGCTTCCCCAGCCTACGTCAAGATTTTTGAAAAGCTCCTCCACTATATAACAGTCGACGGCCGAAGGGATATCTATAAGGCTGTCAATTTTCTCCCTGTCCCCGGATCTCAGCGCCTCGTAGCATTTTTCCATGTAGCTCTTGACATATTTGATCTGGGTTCCCGAGTTGATCTCGCTCTTTATCTCGAAAGTCACCCCTCCGGTCAGTTCCACAACGTATTCCCTCGCGTTCTTGTTGATCTCCACGAGAAATCCGGAATCCTCGCCCGCATCCACGCCGAGCGGGATATCCACTCTGTTCTTCCCGACTTCGATCTGTTCGCAGACTTCGTATACCCCCTGGTACCTGTCGTTCAGATACAGTTCCACGAAAGTACTCGAGGCCACGAAGGGTATGTTCTCAAGCTGAGACGCGAAATGGAACACCGTGTCGTTCCTCAGCAGAGTCTTGTCGCAGTAACCGCCGAGCAGGACCCACGTCTTCGCCGGTCCCGTGCCCTGGCCGAGAAGGTTTATCTTCTGATCGAACTGGATCTTATACGATTTTTTCTCCGCGAATGACCAGGAATAGTTCCCTCTCCCCCGGATGTTGATCTTTACAGAATCAAAGTCGCCGTCTCCCGCCCCGGTCACGGAGCAGTCCGCTCTCTTGTATTCCGTCTTTGATGATATGCCCCGGCGGTCATCGGTGTATATGCTCATCACAGGCATGCTTAATATGTCGTAATCGAATTCGGCGATGATCTCGGTGTCTCCGTTGAATCTCTCCCCGCTGCGCACCTGCTCCGTCGATCCGTCGCTCCATCTGACGAACCTGTAACCCATCCTGGGGACTGCCCTGACCTCAGTCGTGACGGTCTCGCCCCAGACGATCGTCTGCTCCCGGTTCCCCTCCACCTGGCCGATCCTGGCGTTTTCAGAAGAGAAGCGGACGGTAAAAGTCTCCCCCGTGTGGTCCTCTTCCCGCGGAGCGCAGGAGACGGCAAGGACCGCAAGAAGGATCAAAAACAGAGCTGCAAACCGCTTCATCTCACCGCCTCCTTCTTTTTCAGCTGAAAAATACCGTTTTTTTGCACAATATATCGCTTCTTTAACAAAATACAGCCCTAAAACAGTTGAAAATGTCCGTATTTTGTGGTAGAATCTCTCCCGTAGTGGTCGGACCGGAAGTCCGGGCCACATGCTTTCTCAAACAAAAAACAATTTACGGAGGTTTATTATGAACAAGACCGAACTTATCCAGGCTGTTGCAAAAGAGGCTGGTTTCTCCCAGGCTCAGGCCCGCAAGGCTGTTGATGCTACACTGAAAGTCGCATCCGACACCCTCGCAAAAGGAAAAGACATCACCCTTATCGGCTTCGGCACTTTCAAAGTTTCAAAGCGCAAAGCAACAACCGCCAGAAACCCCAGAGACGGCAAGACTGTAAAAGTTCCCGCCAAGAAGGTTCTGAAATTCAAAGTCGGCGCAACACTCAAGAACAGAGTTGCAGCAGGCAAATAAGTTGTCAGTTTGATAACGGCGGATCTCACCGAACGGTGACGGTCCGCCGTTTTCCTTTTCTCACAGAATATATGCCCTCAACAGGTCATAGGTGTTTCTCAGCCCCTCTATGTGGGTCCGTTCGTATGAGTGGCTGTTCAGGGTGCCCGGACCTATGGCGGCGTGCCTTATATCGTATCCGGCGAGGATGCTGCCGTCTCCGTCTGTACCGTAATGGGGAGTGAAAACATCCATGACATAGTCCACGCCGTGCTCGATGGCGGCTCTTCTGAGTTCCTCCGTCATCTCCTTGTTGTAGGGGAATCTGGAATCCTTGACGAAGATCGACACTTTCCTTTCGTCAGAAGTCTGGTCCGGCCCGGTCGGCGCGATGTCGACTGCCAGAATGTCCTTCACTCCTTCCGGCAGCCATGTCGTTCCGTGGCCTATCTCCTCATACACCGCAAAATAGACAATGACGTGCCTTGACGGGACGATGTTTTCCTCTTTAAGATCCTTTATCAGCGCGATCACAGCCGCCGCGCACGCCTTGTCATCGATGAACCTGGATTTTAGGTAACCGTTTGAATATTCGAACCTGGGATAGAGAGCGATATAGTTTCCGGTCTCTATGCCGAGCTTTTCCGTTTCCTCCCTGCTGCGCACGTTCTCGTCCAGCACCACGCATATGTTCTTCCTGAAGTCCGACGCAACATCCCGCAGCTCTTCCTCCGTCACGTGGATCGACCCCGGGCTCCGGCACACGGAACCGGTATATATCCTTCCGTCAAAAGTGTGTATCCGCACATTTTCCGTCAGGCAGTAGAACGGGTAAAGCCCTCCCACCGGACACACGTTGAGCGTCCCGTCGGGATTGATCTTTCTGACCATGAGCCCGATATCATCAAGGTGCGCCGTTATGCAAAGCGTTTCGCCTGTTCCTCCGAGATCTGCTATGATCCCTCCCTTTCTTGTCGGAAAGTACTCGCACCCGAGACCGTCAAGGATCGAGCAGAGTTTCTCCTCCACTTCCCTGTGCATCCCGGTCGTGCTGTCGGCAGACAGCAGTCTTTCAAATGTTTCAAGACAGAACTTTTCGTTGAAGCTCATCGTTAATTACCCCTCAAAACTATTTTTTCTCTTTTTTATCCTAGCACAAAAAAACTATACACGTCAAGTTGTTTCCGAACAGAAAAGCGCAGCTTCCGCTGCACTTTTCCCGGTTTCTATTTGATTTGTCCGTCCAGCACGGCCTCTGCCGTTCTGAGGGCTTCTTCGGTCTTTTCTTTTTCCTTTCCTCCTGCCGAAGCGCTGTCCGGCCGTCCGCCTCCGCGGCCTCCCGTGACCGCAGCCACGGCTCCCACCAGCCTGCCCGCATGAGCGCCGGCGGCAACAGCGTCTTTGCCTGCTGCTGATACGAAATTGAAGTTATCGCCATCGCTAATTGCGAAGACAGCAACAGCGGAAGGATACTTGTCCTTTATCATGTCGCACAGCGACCTTGCGGAATCCATTCCCATGCTGCCGAGATCACGGGATATCAGTTTGATCCCCTTGACGTCTCTGGCTTCTGCCATCAGTTCGGAAAGCCTGTTTCCCGCCACCTTGGCGTTCAGCGAATCTATCTCCTTCCTGAGAGCTGCTATCTCGGAGAACAGAGCCGCTGCCTTGGCGGGCATGTCCGCGGCGGACTGCACCTTAAGGGCCTTCGACGTGTTGTTTATCGCGGTTTCCTTCTCATCCAGCATTTCCAGGATGCCTAAACCCGTGACGCCCTCTATCCTTCTTACGCCTGCCGCAACGGACGACTCGGATATGATCCTGAAGAGTCCGATCTTCGCTGTATTGTCGCAGTGGGTCCCTCCGCAGAGTTCAGTTGAGAAATTCCCCATCTTTACCATGCGGACTTCCCTGCCGTACTTTTAGCCGAACAGTGCGATTGCTCCCTCTGCCTTTGCTGTTTCGGGATCTGTCACTTTTGTCACGATGCCGTTGCCGGAAAGGATGTTGAGGTTCACCAGGGCTTCAACTTTTCTCAGTTCCTCGTCTGTGACCGCGCTGTAATGTGTGAAGTCGAAACGAACGCGGCTGTCGTCTACAAAAGATCCTGCCTGCTCAACATGTGTCCCGAGGACCGTCCTCAGCGCCGCCTGAAGCAGATGGCACGCTGAATGGTTGCGCCTGATCGCGTCGCGTCTGCGGTCGTCTATGTCTGCTGTCACTTCGTCACCGACTTTCACGATGCCTTCCGCGACGGTGCACATGTGGAGATATACGCCGTCTGTCTTTTTTGTGTCATAGACTCGGAGCAGGAGCCCGTCTCTGTATATCGTTCCGGTATCTCCCACCTGGCCTCCGCCTTCACCGTAGAAGCACGTGCGGTCCAGTATCACCGTACAGTCGCCTTCGGTCACTTCCTCGACCGGATCCCCGTCCACAAGGATCGAGATTACCTTTGCCTTGGTCCTGTATTCGCTGTAACCGGTGAATTCCGTCTGTGGCAGAGATGATATCGCTGTCTTTGACGCTTCGCTCCACCCTGATATATTGGCTCTTGCCGCTCTTGCGCGGACCTTCTGCTCCTGCATCAGTTTCATGAACGTCTCGTTGTCGATGCGGAGATGGCTTTCTTCGGCGATCTCCCTGGTAAGATCGATCGGGAACCCGAATGTGTCGTAGAGCTTGAATACTTCCTCTCCGGATATGGTATCGGATTTCTCGGCGACCGTTCCCCGGATGATGTCTGTGAGCATGGACAGACCTGCGTCGATCGTCGCGTTGAAGCGGTCTTCCTCGATCGACATAACCTTCTTGATGTAAGTCTCCTTCTCAGCCAGTTCCGGATATCCCGCCACGTTTTCCTTTATGACCACGTCACAGACCTCTGTAAGGAACTCCCGGTTTATGCCCAGGAGCTTTCCGTGTCTTGCGGCTCTGCGGAGGATACGGCGGAGCACATATCCGCGTCCCTCGTTCGACGGGATGACTCCGTCGCAGATCATGAATGTGGCTCCGCGCACATGGTCGGTGATCACACGGATGGAAATGTCCGCGTTGTTGTCCTCTCCGTAGTGCTTCCCGCTTATCTCGACGACCTTGTCGAGTATCTTGCGGACGCCGTCCACCTCGAACATGTTGTCGACGCCCTGCATGACGCACGCCAGGCGCTCAAGCCCCATGCCGGTGTCTATGTTCTTGTGCTCTAGCTCCGTATAGTTGCCTTTTCCGTCGGAATCGAACTGCGAGAACACGTTGTTCCAGATCTCCATGTATCTGTCGCAGTCGCATCCCGGTTTGCAGTCGGGCTTCCCGCACCCGTATTTTTCACCGCGGTCAAAATATATCTCGGAACATGGCCCGCAGGGACCCGTCCCGTGTTCCCAGAAATTGTCTTCCTTACCGAGTCTGACGATCCTGTCCGCCGCCACGCCGATCTTTTCATTCCAGATCCTGAAAGCTTCGTCATCGTCCACGTATATTGAAGGATAAAGCCTGTCGGCCGGGATCTCGAGAACGTCCGTCAGGAATTCCCACGCCCAGGTGATCGCTTCTTCCTTGAAATAGTCTCCGAAGGAGAAGTTCCCGAGCATCTCAAAGAATGTGCCGTGTCTGGCGGTGTGTCCTACCCTCTCAAGGTCGGGCGTCCTGATGCATTTCTGGCATGTAGTCACCCTTTTCCTCGGCGGTTCCACTTCCCCCGTAAAGAACTTCTTCATGGGCGCCATGCCTGAATTGATGAGAAGAAGCGACTTGTCGTTGTTTGGTATCAGCGGGAATGACGGGAGCCGGAGGTGGCCTTTCGACTCAAAGAATGATAGATATTTTTCTCTCAGATCGTTTACCGAGGTCCATTTCATGGTATATCTCCTTATGCACAAAAAACGCTTTGACTTTTTGTCCAAATTAACGATTCATTATACCATTGGGCATACCCGTTGTCAATGTGAAACGGCTTTTTCGGGATTTTGTATATATTGCCCCTGATCCGGCGTCATTACGGGCTTCAAGTCCCTGTTTTCGGTCATCCCGGGCTCCCCGTAACTTGGGTTTTTGTCACATCTGACGATATTGCAGGAAAGTTTGACTTTTGTCGAAGTTTGCGTCTGTTTTCCTTGCAAAGCGCCGGCCTGTAAAGTATAATCTGTTTAGGAAACAAAAAGGGGGGATCTTATTGGTAGCCCACGACATGAATGCAGCCGAAGCTGTGGCAAAACTGGAAACAGACGTGGTAAAAGGCCTGTCTGATCAGGAAGTCTCGGCAAGGCTCGAAAAATACGGGGAAAACAAACTGAAGGGAAAAAAGAAGAAATCCACCATAGCCCGGTTCCTTGACCAGTTCAAGGACGCCATGATACTGATCCTTCTGGCAGCGGCAGTGATATCGTTTGTCATCGCATGCATCCAGAAGGAACCTGAGGATTTCTTTGAACCGCTCCTCATCCTGCTTATCGTTATCCTCAACGCCATTCTGGGCGTCGTTCAGGAAAACCGGGCGGAGAAAGCCCTTGACGCACTGAAGACTCTCTC
>CACZSC010000127.1 GCA_902783755.1 uncultured Ruminococcus sp.
AAGGTGGGCATCTCCTTCAACCTTCTGGAGTTCAAGACCTTCAAGGAGGACTATCCCGAGGCGGAAGTGATAGCGTACCATGACATGCAGACCGGTATCCAGGACGTGGCAAAGGGAAGGATAGACGCCTACATATACGAGAGGGAGATCCTTGACCAGGCAATACAGAACGGCATCACGGGAGTAACGCTCCTGAAGGAGAGCTACAGCAGCAACGACGTGGCCGTGGGCCTGTCCCCGGTATCGAAGATCCCCGACCTCGAGAACAGGATCAATGCTTTCATAGCGGAGCTCCGCGAAGAGGGCATCCTCGACGACATGTACCGCCGCTGGGTGATCAGCGGGGAACAGACCATGCCGGACATAAAGCCGGCGGAGGACCCCGGGTATCATCTGAGAGTCGGCACCGTGGGCACCATAATGCCGTACTCCTACTACGAGGGGACGGAGCTTACCGGATACGACATAGAGCTGGCTTACCGCTTCGCCTCCTGGCTGGGAGCTGACCTCGAGTTCAAGACATACGATTTCAGCGGCATCCTGGCGGCGGCCGCCACGGGGGACGTGGACTGCATAATGTCGAATCTGTTCCACACCACGGAGAACGACGGCACCATCCCGTTCTCCGACACCATATTCACGGTCCAGACCACCGCTCTCGTGAGAATCGGCGGCGATGCCGTGACATCCCCGGACGATCTGGCTGAGGGCGATATCGGGGTCATCACGGGATCGAATTTCCCGGATCATATAAAGGGAAGGCTGCCGGACGCCAACGTGGTGTACTACAACACGACGGCGGACGAGCTGTATGCCCTGAACAACGGCAGGATCGACGCCGTGGCCCTGGACGAGCCCGTGGCACGGAACGTGCTGGCCCAGAGCGACTCATTCACCGTGCTCACGGAGAAGCTGGCGGACCTGGACTACGGGTTCATATTCGAGATGAGCGAAGGCGGAGAGAAGCTCCGTGACGATTTCAACGGGTTCCTTGAGAGGATAAAAGCCGACGGGACCATGGAGGCACTGCAGAAGAAATGGTTCGACGCCCCGGACCTCGATGAGGTGGAGATGACGGACTACCGGGAACTGGCGGACCCGAAGGGGACCATAGATCTGGCTACCATAACGAATCCCCCCTTCTCCTTCTTCAGGGACGGCATGGCATGCGGGTATGATATCGAGCTGTTCACCCTGTTCTGCCGGGAGTACGGCCGGGGCCTGACAGTCACGGACGTGAACATGGACGCCATACTGTCGACGGTCCAGTCAGGTAAATACCATACCGCCTGCTGCGGCATAAGCATCACGGAGGAGAGGAAGGAATCCATGCTGTTCTCCCTCCCGGTATATTCCGGTGGCACGGTGCTCGTTGTCAGGAACAGCGGGGCAGACGGGGACGGGAACTTCTTCACATCCGTTGCCAGAAGCTTCGAGAAGACCTTCATAAGGGAGGACCGCTGGCTCCTGTTCCTTGAGGGCACGGGAACCACGCTGCTCATCACGGCACTGTCGGTGATCTTCGGGACCCTGCTGGGCTTCGGCGTCTACATGCTGTGCCGGAAGGGCAACAAGATAGCGAACGCCATCACCAGGTTCTTCATCTGGCTCATCCACGGCATGCCCGTGGTGGTGCTTCTGATGGTGCTCTACTACGTCATATTCGGAAAGGTGGCAGTCTCTGGTACCGTCATATCGGTGCTGGGCTTCACCCTCATATTCGGCGCCGCCGTCTTCAGCATGCTGAAGAGCGGAGTGGGAGCCATAGACCGGGGACAGACCGAGGCCGCCCTGGCTCTCGGATATACCGACAGGAGATCCTTCTTCCGCGTGATCCTGCCCCAGGCCCTTCCTCACTTCATGCCGGCCTACAAGGCCGAGATCACCAGTCTCATGAAGGCTACGGCCGTGGTCGGGTACGTCACGGTCCAGGATCTTACGAAGATGGGCGACATCGTGAGGAGCCGCACATACGAGGCATTCTTCCCGCTGATAGCGGTGGCCGTCATATACTTCCTCATATCGGCCCTCCTCATATTCATAGTCAAAAGGATAGAGATCAGGATAGATCCCCGGCGCCGTACGGGAAAGAGCATACTCAAGGGGGTGAACTTAAGATGATAGAGCTTGTGCACCTTGAGAAGAGATACGGTGACGTCACGCCACTCAGGGACGTGAGCGTCACCATAAACGACGGGGACGTCATCTCCGTAATCGGCCCTTCAGGGACCGGTAAATCCACGCTTCTGCGCTGCATCAACATGCTGGAGAGGCCCACGTCCGGGCAGATACTTCTGGACGGGGCGGACATCACGGCACCGAAATACGACCTGACCCTTGCCAGAAGAAAGATGGGAATGGTGTTCCAGTCCTTCAACCTCTTCGGGCATCTTACGGTCATAGAGAACCTTATGCTGGCCCCCGTGGACATACTGAAGAAATCCAGGCAGGAGGCCTACGACACGGGCATAGCTCTCCTGAAGAGAGTGGGCCTCGCCGGACGGGAGTTCCAGTATCCGGACCAGCTGTCCGGAGGACAGAAACAGAGGGTGGCCATTGCAAGGACCCTTGCCATGGATCCGGACGTCATACTTCTGGACGAGCCCACCAGCGCCCTGGACCCCACCATGGTGGGTGAGGTGCAGACGGTCATAAGGGATCTTTCCAGGAGTGGCAAGACCATGATGATCGTGACCCATGAGATGAGATTCGCAAGAGAGATATCGAACCGGGTGTTCTACATGGACGACGGGGGCATATACGAGGACGGGACGCCGGATCAGATATTCGGCTCACCGCAGAAGGAGCTCACCCGCCGCTTCATCAGGCAGCTCAAAGTGCTGGAGCTGAAGATAGACAGCCACGATTTCGACTTCATAGGAGCCGGAAGCGAGATAGACCTCTACTGCATGCAGAACGACATGATGCCGAGACAGAAATACCACATCCGCCTGGCCGTGGAGGAGCTGGTGCAGCAGATCCTGCTTCCTGAGTACGAAGATCCGGATATACGGGTCACGGTGGAATACTCACCGGATGAACAGACGGTCTCCGTGTCCGCGGACTATAAGGGAAAACAGTTCGATCCCACGGAAGCGGAAAACGACCTGGCCCTGACGGTGCTGAAAAGCATCTCGGAAGACATCGGATACACTTACGATGAAAAAGCGGAGATACAGAATCACGCTGTTATAAAGCTCGCGTGATACTGACGCAAACATAGAAAAGGAAAATACCAATTATGAGAAACAGGATCCCCTCAGTCATCCTCCCCCTCCTCATATCCCTCATGCTAATACTGTCCGCTGTCCCTTCAATGGCATCAGGACTGCAGGGGATGAGGAACGGGGAAGTCACGTCAGATGACGCCGCGCAGCCCTTCGAATACGTCCATGACCCCCGGGACAATCCCGCCGCCATGGCGGACATCATAAGGGACGAAAACGCCGTATACGGATTCCGTCCCAGCGAGACAGGCAGCCTGAAGCAGTACGCGGACGCCGACTGGTCCGATCCCACTATCGTCGAACAGGGAAGACAGGACAGGATAGCTTACCACGAAAGCATAGCCGATATGTACGACATGCTCCGGGAGATGCGTTCCGGGGGCAGGAGCACCGAGGAGATCGCGAGAGCCGTCAGCACCAGAAGGAACGAGCTGCGCATAGAGGCATGCAACGGCGATCCCGATGCCCTTGCCAGACTGAAGGAGAGGAACCTTGAAAAGTACGGACATGAGGAAGGTCCTCTCCCGGACGAGCTCTTCGAACAGTACGGCTCCTGGGACACGGTGATCATCAAGGCGTTCAGTCCCAACTCCGGCATGGACGCGTGCCTGGGTCTCTACGACGATTATTATGACATATATGTGGCAATGGGCCAGATACAGCAGGAAGAGGTAATGCCTTCCGGAGAAGAGGAGCCGGTGTCGCCCCAGACCGGTTATACCGATCTTACAGCGGTATATACTGTGATCATGGTAATATCTGCTTCACTGGCAGCGAAGCTCTTCACCAAAGCAAAGAAAAAGGAAAACATCTGAGAATACCCACAATGTAGTTTAATTTAAAGGAGGACTCTCACATGGATAAGAAAAAGCTCATCGTTATACTAATCGCGGTCATACTGGTAGCAGCCGCAGCAGCGGTAGTCATCGCGCTGCTCCTGAACAGCAAACCGCAGGTGGGACAGTTCGATCTTGCCGAATACCGGACCGAGATCGAGGCGTTCCCGTCGGATGAGGATATCGGTCCCGTGAAGGATGCGAAGGATCTTCTCGAAAAGGCGGAGAAGGTGCTGAAAAAGGTCTTCGGGGATACCGTGGATGACGAAAAGCCATACTCAGTGTCCTATGACGAAAAGAACGGCGCATGGCTCGTCAGCGGAAAGCCCGGTCCCGGAGAAGGGGGCGAAGCCCATATCATAGTTGAAAACAGCGGGAAAGTCCTTGCCGTCTGGCATGAGAAATAGAAATGATATCTTATGAGAAAAGCCAATTAATTAATGACTACGGTTGGATTAAGAATATGAAGACCTCGATTGACGAAAAAAGCAAGCAAAAGGCTTATCAGCTGTTTGAAAGCGGATTCGTTGACAACATTGAAGTCGGAACGGCGAAGGGATTGCAGCAGATCCACAGCTACATCTTCGGCGGGTTATATGACTTTGCCGGGCAGATACGGACGCTCAATATCGCAAAGGGCGGCTTTCCCTTTGCGCCCGCGCTGTATTTGGACGGAGCGCTCGCGCATATCGAAAAGATGCCGGAGAGCACGCTCGAAGAGATCGTCGAAAAATACGTTGAGATGAACGTTGCGCATCCTTTTGTGGAGGGCAACGGAAGAAGCACGCGCATCTGGCTCGATCTGATCTTGAAAAAGAATCTGAAAAAATGCGTGGACTGGAGCCTGATCGACAAGCAGGAATATCTTTCTGCTATGCGTGAAAGCGTATCAGAACCGGATAAAATTTTCGAACTTATAAAAAACGCATTGACCGATAACATCTATGATCGCGAGATTATCATAAAGGGCATCGATTACTCGTATTACTACGAAACTGAGCAGTAATGGCAACAAGTAGCCAGATTGTTAGAAAATAAA
>CACZSC010000128.1 GCA_902783755.1 uncultured Ruminococcus sp.
TCCGGAGGAGACCACGGCATATATCGTATACATGCTCCGGCATATGGAAAAGATCGCCTCCCTGCTCGGCAGAACCGAGGATGCCGGACTGTTCCATGAAAATGCGGAGAAAGTCAGATCCGGATACCGGGAACTCGTCAAGACGAAGAAATTCTCCCTCTATACGGACCGTCAGGCAAAACTGGCCCGCCCCCTGTTCATGGATCTTCTTGACGGGGAACAGACGGAATACGCAAAAAAGCGCCTCATAAAGGCGCTGGACAACTACAGATGGCGGCTCGGGACCGGGTTCCTCACTACCCCTCTCATCCTGTATGTGCTGGCGGATATGGATCCGGAGTACGCCTACAGGCTCCTTGAGAACGAAGAGATCCCCGGCTGGCTCTCCATGCCGAAAAACGGGGCCACAACGATATGGGAGAACTGGGACGGTCCCTTCAACACCCAGGGTGCCGGGCTCGGCTCACTCAACCATTACTCCAAAGGAGCTCTGGTGGAATGGCTGTTCACTTCCATGTGCGGCATCCGGGTAGCGGGTGAGAACCGGTTCACCGTTTCTCCTCAGCCGGGAGGAAGCTTCACCATGGCTGAAGCCTCCTACGACAGCATATTCGGCACGATAAAGAGCGGGTGGAAAAGACATGAAGGCGTGACCGTGTTCACGGTAACAGTCCCTTCAAACTGCGAAGCCGACATCAGGCTGCCGGACGGAAGGACGGAGTCCGCAGGACCCGGGACCCATGAGTTCACGGTGTGACAAAAATCCGATTAATAGAAAAACGGTGTGCAGGTCACACCGTTTTGTTTTTGGAAACTATATCCTGATCTGGATGTTCCTTCCGCAGATCCCGTCGAATGCACCTTTCTCCGCCTGGGGAGAATCGCGGTGACAGATCAGCCACTTGTTCTTCATCCAGAGGATCCCTTCTTCATCATCTCGGATCGGATTGGGCATTTTGGATAACGGCTCATTGGTTCCCTTTGGCAGGATCACCATGCATCTGAAGCCCTCCTCCTTTGTTCTCAGAGGAGCGAAATGCAGTACTCCGGGATTGATGCAGACTGGGATGTTCGGGTTGATGTAGAACGCAGTCAGGTCACTCGAGTATATGTACTTATTGTAAAATACCTTGTCCGGCGTCGCCAGAAGCAGGATGCAGCCGGTAGTCGTGAAATTCACTTCCGGGCTTTTGTGATACTCGAGGGCGTTCATCGTATATCCCCTGCCGTTGCAGTATCCGGCCTGCACGGGAATCTCGCCGAACACTCTTCTTGATATGTTCTTGACCATGGCCAGCTTTTCCAGGACCGGGTCTGAGGCTACGTAGATATTCCCCTCCTCCGGTATCGGCGTATCGTTCAGAGTCACGTACGGTTTTCTCCGGTCTCCCACTTCCCTGACGGTTCTGCCGAATTTCCTGAATTCCTCGTCATAGCAGGAATAGATCTTCAGTTCGGGATTCATCTCCCGCAGATGTTTAGGTACCAGATTCACTCTCATATGATTTTTCCTCCGCTTTCCATAAATTGCGATACCGCCAGCAGCGGAGCTGACAGTTTCTCAAGTTCTCCGTTGAATCTGCTCTTTTCAAGGGCCACCGAATGGGTGGAATCCATCCCCGTCTCCACCCCGGCAGAGAGTCTCGACATGTAATAGGGGTGATCGAAGATCCCGCCGTAAAGGATCACGCTTCCGGGATCGATCATGTATACCAAGCTCTTAAGCGCCTCTGAAAGATAAGTTACTCCCCGGTCTATCACCGAGCATGCTCCCTCGTCACCGCCCCGCGCTGCATTCAGCACGTCATATATATCGATCTCATCCGGCTTTTTCTCCTCCGCGCTTTTCCAAAGCAGCGGCGTCCTTTCCGGGTCAAGGATCCTCTTTGCCTCCTCCAGCATATACGCCGGAGAGGATATCGTCTCAAGGCAGCCCGTCTTTCCGCAGTGACATGGTTTTCCTCCCGCCGCCTCGACGGGTATGTGGCCTATCTCCGAGCACTGCATGTTGTCTCCCTGGCGTACACTCCGGCCCACTGAAAGAGCCCCTCCTATGCCGGAGTCGCACCGCATGAAGAAACGGCTTTCCACATGCGGATCATATGACAGGAACAGCTGTGCCGCAAGCATGGAGCGTACATTGTTCGAAAGTACCGTCTTCAACCCGGTATGTTTCTCGAACTGTTCGCAGATCGGATAATTTTCCGCTGAGAAAGTGCCGTAGCTCGATACCGCAGTTTTCCGGTCCCTGCTTATGACGCCTCTCAGGGCGATGCCAAGACCGATCATGATGCTCCGCGGGATGCTGTTCTGTTCCGCAAGGTCCATAAGCCTTCCGGAAATCTTCCTGATCTCCTTTTCCGCATCAGCTTTCAGGGGAAGTTCGACTTTTTCGCTGAAAATGAGCTCACCGTCCATCCAAGTCGCAGACAGTATTGCTTCCCCCAGCCCAAAAAACACGCCAAGAGCACATTTTTTCCGGGCGTTGAGCGAAAGTCCGATCTCTCTTCTTCCGGCCCCTCTTCCGGGCATGAACCCGCCCTCGGTGACCAGGCCTTCCGAAATGAGCTCAGACACTATCTTCGTTATTGCCGCAGGAGTCAGCCCGAGCTTCTCAGCCAGCCTTTTCCTGGACATCCCGTTCTCATCGTGCAGACACAGGAGAGCCGCAGCCCGGTTGCCGCTTCTCAGACTCGTCATGTTGTCGCCTTCTATTCGCATTTGTCCTCCTCAATTCCGTCTTTTTTCTTCGGATGGAACCGCTCCCTCAGAAGGATAAGGGCAGCCCCGGCAAGTACTATCAGGATGCCCAGCGCCTTCACCCATGTCATCTGCTCACCGAGGAAGAAGATCCCGATGAAGCAGCTCACCACGGGCATAAGAAGCAGCCACAGCTTTACTATCCAGACCTCGTGTCTCTTCAGGTTCCTGTAATAGAAGAAGTATATAAGGGTCTGTGCCAGCCCTCCCAGCGCCACGAGGGGCCACAGGGACAGTGGTTCGAGACTTCCTATTATCCTGAAGTCTCCCCGCACGGCAGTCGATAAGGCGAACAGGACCAGAACGACAAAGTTGTTGTAGTACGAAATGGTATCCGGATCACCGTTCCTCTTCTCCTGTACATGCTTTATGAGGAAAGCGTTCACGGTCACGCACAGGGCGCTCAGCAGGAAGAACACATCGGTGAAATGGAATTCCAGTCCCGTGACGTCTATCCCCAGCACCAGGATTACCCCGGCGAGCATGATGATGCTCCCGATCCAGTCGCTGCCATACAGCTTCTTCCTGTAGATCGCAACGGTCAGGATATTGACCATCAGCACATCCGTCTTCAGCAGCGCGGTGCCCGTGCTCAGGGAACCTCCCGCATATCCGAGGTTTGCGAACATGTCTAGCAGAAATCCCAGCACTCCTATCAGAAGCAGGATCCATGCGGTCCTGCCCTGTCTGAACAGTCTCCTGTATCCGCCGTCAGCGAATATCTGGACCGTGAGAAACACAAGCGCCGCCGATCTCAGGAGGAAACCCACCAGGAAAGCGGATCCCGTCGTATCCACAAGGTGCTTGCTTACGGCGTAGTATACAGACCACGCCAGTATCATGCCGGCTATCATCCCGGCGTCTTTGACCTTTGAGCTCATGCCAGTGTTTCAAACATCTTTCTGAGGGATCCCGCTGTCATTTCAACGGGATTGTTCTTCATAAGCGGATGGGCTTCGCAGTCCCGGCACAGTCTGTCAAAATCCAGATCTTCAAGATCCGAGAGCCGCGTGCGGAGTCCTCCGATCCTTTTAAGTTCGTCTATCCTCTCTGCCAGCTCCTCCGTTCCGGAGAGCCCGGCATCCCTTGCAAGTTTCTCCAGCCTGTCGTCGGCGTTTATTCTGACGAAAGCGGAAAGTGTGAAAGCGCAGGCCTCACCGTGTGGAAGATGGTAGTCCTCCGACAGCGGGTAGCTGCAGGCATGGCATCCGGCCGTCTTGGGAACAGCGAAGCTCAGCCCTCCGAGAAGAGCCGCCATGGACATGTTTCTTCTGGCCTCCCGGTCATTCCCGTCTCTCCAGGCTCTCTCAAGATTTCCAAGCACGAGTCTTACGGCCTCGGCTGCCATCAGGTCCGGTATGGGCTGGTGGTTGCGGCTCCAATACCCTTCGAGGGCGTGGGCCAGAGCATCAAGGCCTGTATTCATGGTAGTCCTTTTCGGAACGGAATATGTCAGTTCCGGATCCACGAGAGCCGCCCTGGGCATGAACGCGGGATCGTTTATGGTCTTCTTTTCCTTTCCGCAGCTGGTGACAGACACCTGTGTGACCTCGCTTCCGGTCCCGGCGGTCGTCGGTATGGCAATCATGGGGAGCCTTTTCGCAGGGAACTTCCGGACGCCGCGGAAATATGCAAGGGCGTCTTCGCTTTCGCAGGCTATGGCTGCTGCGAATTTCGCCGTGTCCATGGTGCTGCCTCCTCCCATTCCGGCCACAGAGTCCGCACCGAGAGACCGTATGAGCAAAGCCGCCTCCCTGACTCCGCTGATCTGGGGATTCTCCTCTATGTCAGAGAATATCCCGCAGATCTCCGGGATCTCGCCCATGAGTTTTTCCGCCGCGGGTCTCAGGAACCTGTCACATACGAGAAAGCATCTTGATGCTCCCGTGTCTTTCAGTATCTCACCGAGTTCCCTGATCTTTCCCTCTCCGAACCATATCTTAACAGGCTGGGAGTACAGAAAATCATTTGCCATATACCCTGTCCTCTATTTCTTCTATGCGGGCTGCGAACCTGTGCATGTTGGCGGCTCTCCAGTCCTCAAGATCCTGGCACCACTCCGTGCCGAGGAAGACCTTCACCATCTCGACAGCCATCTCGGGGCCGACTATCCATCCCCCCATGCAGAGCACGTTGGCATTGTTGATGGCTCTTGCCATCTTCGCGCTGTAGACACCCTCGCACGCCACGGCATGGATGCCCCTGAACTTGTTCGACACCACCGACATCCCGGCTCCAGTGCCGCAGATCAGGACCGCCCTGTCATAGGCTCCCTTCTGAAGCTCCTCTGCGACCTCAGACGCCACCTGGTAATACGGGTGTACGTTTTCGGGATCTGTGGTCCCGAGGTCGTCAAACTCGATATTCTGTTCCCTAAGATATGCGGCGACAGCTTCCTTCACCGCGAATCCGGACTTGTCGCTTCCGATAGCAATCTTCATATTTCCTTCCCCCTGCGTTATCTGGCTGACAGCGCCAGTTTTGCTTTCTTTATTATATTCTCCTTATTGAGGCCGAGCGCTTCACGCAGATACGGCAGTTTGCCGACTTCTCCGAACCGGTCCTCGACGCCCACCCCGAACACGGGTATCCTGTCAGTAGCGAGAGCTTCGAGTACTGCCGAGCGGAGCCCTCCGATCACGTTGTGGTTCTCCACGGTCAGGACCGTTCCGGTCTTCTTTGCCGAAGCCCTTACCGTCTCTGAGTCTATCGGCTTAATCGTATGCACGTTTATGACCTCGCAGTCTATGCCCTCCTCCGCGAGCTCTTCCGCCGCATCAAGTGCGTCCTTCGTGAGGAAACCTGTAACCAGGACCGTAAGATCCTTTCCTTTTCTCATTACGTCCGCTTTGAAAAGGTCGAAACTGTAGTCCTCCGGGAACACATCCGGAAGCTCTTTCCTGAACAGCCGCACGTACACGCATCCCCTGTAATCGTTTATGACTGGCATGGCAGCCCTCAGCTGGACACTGTCCACAGGCTCGAATATGACGACTCCCGGGATTGAGCGTATGACTCCTATGTCCTCTATGCTCATATGAGTGCCGCCGTTGAGCTCCGCCGCGATACCGGGATCGGTCCCCACTATCTTGACGTTCTGCTCCGCGTACGCGACGGATATGGCGATCTGGTCGCATATCCTTCTTGTAGCGAATGGAGCGAAGCTCTCTATCCAGGGCTTGAAACCGTAGCTTGAAAGACCTGCTGCGATGGATGCCATATTCTGCTCGGCTATGCCGCAGTCGAAGACCCTGTCAGGGAATCTGGATCTGAGTCCCAGGGTCCCGCTGGCTTTCCCTAGGTCCGCGTCAAGAAGGCACACATGCCTGTCCTTCTCCATGAGCTCCCCGAGGCATTCCGCGTAATATGCTCTCATTTCCATAGTCTACGCCTCCCCTCTGATCTCGAGGACCGCGGCTCTCGCCTGCTCCTCGTTCACGTTCACGTTATGGTTCCCGCTGCCGAGATCCTCTATCCATTTCACCCCGCAGCCTTTTTTAGTATTCAGTATCACCATAGTCGGTTTTTCAGAACCGATCCCGGTCTTCGCATGTTTCACCGCCAGGCTCACCTGCTCCACATCGTTCCCGTCCTCGACTTCTATGACGTTCCAGCCGAAGGCAGCCCACTTCTCGTCGAGAGGGGATATGGAATTGATGTCTTCCACAGCGCCGTCAAGCTGCAGCTTGTTTGAATCCGTGAATGCGATCAGGTTGTCGAGCTTCTTTGCAGCAGCGAACATCGCCGCCTCCCAGATCTGTCCCTCCTGGCTCTCACCGTCACCGATGAGCGTGTAGATCACGGCCCCGTCCCCCTCTAGCTTTGAGCCCAGCGCAGCCCCGACTGCGCAGGAGAATCCCTGTCCAAGGCTTCCGGTGGTCATGTCGATACCGGGAGTCAGTCTGGCGTCGCAGTGGCTCGGAAGATGCGTTCCGCCCTGATTGAGAGTCAGAAGTTCCTTTTTATCGAAGAATCCGCGGTTCGCGAGCGCCGCGTATACTGCGGGCCCGGCATGGCCCTTTGAGCACACGAAACGGTCCCTTCCCTCTTTTTTCGGATCATGCGGATCTATGTTCATCTCCTCAAAATACAGGACTGCCAGAAGTTCAACTACCGAAAGGCAGCCTCCTATGTGTCCCACGCCGAGATGCCCGATGCTGGTCACGATATCGCAGCGGATATCCCTGCACACCTCTCTGAGATCTGTTTCCAAGTTTTATATCCTCCATTTGTTTAAAACTGTTAATCAAACAGATTCTAGTTTATTTTTCAATATTTGTCAATACGATATATTGACTTTTCACAGCTAATCTTTTACAATTAGTACAGTTTTTTAATCAATTGATTCGAAGAGGTGTCAAATTGCAACAGTTCACGCCCGTATACATTCCCGCAGGGGTCCCCACCTTCCACATGGAGAGCGCCGGGGAAAGCTTCAGAAAGTCGGTTTCCCTGCTCAAAAGCATAGACAGCCGTTTTGTATGTCCCGATGACAAACTGCTCAGCGTCGACGCGGTACGCAGTTTTCTTTCCGGGCTCGAACCGGATCTGGTGGTATTCCAGAACCTCACCTTTGCAAATGCAGCATACATTTCGGAAGTGCTGCATGAATGTTCCTGTCCTGTCCTGCTCTGGACCCTCAGGGAGCCTGTGATCGACGGAGGCCGTCTCAGGCTCAATTCCCTGACCGGCGCCTACTCAGCCGCGAACACCATGAGGCTCCTTGAACGTGACGACTTCACATATGTGTTCGGCTCACCTGATGAAGACAGAGTGAGAGAAGAAATAGAAGCCTCCGTGAAGGCCGCCGGGATCAAGGCCGGAATGCACGATCTCAGGATCGCCGCTGTCGGGCACACCCCTCAGGGCTTCGGCTTCGGGCGGGCTCTCGACACCGACCTTCTCGGGACCTTCGGCGTAAGGCTGGAATCCATAGAAACCAGGGAGCTCATCGATCTCGCGAAGACATACAGCGAGGACGAAGTCAGGCCATTCCTTGAGAGGACGGCGCAGGCCACCTGCGGCCTCTCACAGACCCCCGAGAAGAACCGTATCGATCACGCAAGGCTGTACAAGGCTTATAGCGACTATGTAAACGGTCACGGGATCGGCGCCCTGGCATCCAGATGCTGGCCCGACTTCTTCACCGCCTTCGGCACCCCGGTGTGCACCGTGCTGAGCCTGCTCAACGACGACGGCATAGCATCGGCGTGCGAGGCCGACATATACGGGGCCCTGTCCATGTGGATAGGCATGAAGCTGACGGGATCTCCCGTCTTCTTCGGCGATCCCGTTTCTCTGGACGAGGACGAGAATTCCATGACGTTCTGGCACTGCGGCGCAGCGGCCTGTTCCCTTGCCCGGCGCGATACCGGAGCCGTCGTGGGAGTCCATCCCAACAGGAAGATCGGGCCCGCCATGGACTTCGGCTGCGAAAGATTCGGCGGAGCGACCATATTCAGGATAGGAAGAGACTCCGACGGGTCCTTTCGCATGTTCATCATGGAGGGCGAAGGTCTCGACAAGCCCAAGCAGTTCACCGGGACCAGCATAGTCATAAAGACCGACACCCCTTGCCGCCGGGCAGTGGAGGAAAGCGTCAGGGACGGATTCGAACCTCATTTCGTTGTGGCGAACGGGCGCATAGGAAAGGCACTGGAAGCCCTGTCGGCGTACCTGGGGATCCCGGTATACCGGTACTGATGCCGTAGAAAAAAGAATAACCTGCGGAACTTTTGAAGCCCGCAGGTTTTTTGTTTTATATGGTCTTTTTTCACTTGATGGTTATGCTTATATCACCTGTGCTGGTGACGATCTTGCACTTCCCGCCTGATGACGTATCCGGAACGCTCACCCGCCCGGTGCCCGTCCTGGTCTCGAACACCTTGTCAGTCAGCAGCGAGCCCGTTACGCTGCCTGTGCTGGTCTTCAGATAAAGCTCCTCTGCATCGCATCTTTCGATCCTGATGTCTCCGGTGCTACGTTCGGCCGTGATCTTCCCGGAAGCCTCCACTTTGAGCATGATGAGCTCTCCGGTGCTCCCTTCTGAATTCAGGTTCCTGCATGTCATCTCGGACAGCGTGGTCTGGCCGGTGCTTACGGACACCGTCACGTCCCCGTCGCATTTGACGGATCCCACGCTGATCTGCCCGGTCGATGTCCTGATCTCCATCTCACCGGCGGAGATCCTTGATATGCGTATGTCTCCGGTGGTGGCGGTAACGCTCATCCTTCCCTCAACAGACGAGAACAGGTCCACGTCTCCCGTGCTGACCGTTATCTCCATGGCCTCGAACGAAACGAATTCGGGGATCACGATGTCTCCCGTGCTCTCCTTAATGGTAAGTGTCCCGTAAGAAGCATCCGGCAGATAAACGGTTATGCTCGGCGTGCCGAACGAGAACAGGATTATCTTCTCATACCACTTTCTGGTATCTTCGAACCCGATCGCGAGGGTCCCGTTTGTGACGGCAGCCGTGTGATGGACCTTTTCGTCTTCATAGAACTCCACACTGCACTTTCCGTTCGGTGACTGTTTGAATGTGATATTCTCAGTCTCCGTACTGATCTTTATGTTCCTGAATTCCCATTCTATATCGACTGTCCTGGTGGTGAAATTTCCCGTTCCGAACGAGATTATGCCTCCGCGATTGAGCGCCAGGATCAAGCAGAACGCCAGTGCGAGGACCACCAGTACCGCTATAAGGATAAGCAGCCAGGCTTTCGATCTCTTTTGCATATCGTTTTTCTCCCTTCCTTTGCCTTACCCTTATTCTATCATTATTTCCGACACTTCTCAAGTGTCACACTTGAGAAGTGTCACATCTCCCTGATGTGCCGGCTGAGCAGCATGAGGACGGCAGTGACAGCGAAGCCTGCGGAGCACACGGCAAGCAGAGGTGTGACGCCCAGGCCCTGCAGGATGATGCCGGCAAGCATGGATGCTATGGGGATCATCCCCTGGGCTCCGATGCTTATTATGCTGGTCACCTTGCTTAACTTGTCCCTTTCAACGGTGCGCATGACCGCTGTGTTTATCGGTATGTTGATATACGAGAGCAGGAATCCCATCAGAAATCCTCCCAGACACAGGGTGATCAGGAACCCGTTGATGGACGTTCCCCGTTCGACGAAGATATAGTAGCAGACGGTAACGGCGACCATGACTACGGCGAAGACGCAGAGCTTGACTGCGGTAGCAAAGCCGCATTTCTCCTTCTGCGCCCGGCTGCTGAGGATGGCAGCCCCCAGCAGGGAGCTGATGCCTATGATCACGCTTAAGGCCGAATACCAGAGCTCAGGCGTCAGGATGCTGTCCAGGAGATACGACGGTGCGGCTGCAAGATCCGTCTTGACGAAGTACGGTATGAAATTGCCCGTGACGGGAGTGATGAAGAAGTTTATGAAGAGGATCGCTGCGAGAAGTGCGAGAAGCGCCTTCTTCGTTCTGAGATACGACACGCCTTCCTTCATGTCCCTGAAGGCGAGTTTCATGGTTAGCTTCTCCGGAGAGGGCTTGTGTTCATAGCGTATGAACATCTCCGACACGCCGGACGCCACGAAGCATATGCCAACGAAGAAGAACAGGACGTGGACCTGAAGTGCGGCGTACATGATGCCGGCCAGTATGACGCCGGCTATGCTTTCGAGAGAACTCTTTATGGTGAAATATGAGTTTGCCTGCTGGAGCTGCTCCTCCTTCACGATATGGGGGAACAGGGCCCCGGAAGCCGGGTTGAAGATCCCGCTAACTATGTTCCCGAGGATTCCCAGCACGAACAGTATGACTATATGTATGTCCGGTTCTTTGAACAGCAGCATTAGCACCGTCGCCAGTATTATCATGCCGCCCTTCAGAAAATCGCAGATGAACATGATCTTTCCCTTGTGATACCGGTCGCCCAGGACTCCTCCCACGGGAGTGAACACCAGCATCGCCGCACCGCACAGGGCAAGGTAAAGCCCCTGAAGGAAGGCACTGTTTCCGCTGATCTCAAGGATGTAGAAGCTCACAGCAAAATTGTATAGCAGCGCCCCGAGCTCCGACACGAGCGCTCCGAAGAATACCAGGCGGAAGTTCCTGTTGCGGAATACGTTTTCCATTTTCTCAATCCTGCCGTCCATTATCTGTAAGCTCCTTCCA
>CACZSC010000129.1 GCA_902783755.1 uncultured Ruminococcus sp.
ATATCCAAAGACCTGTCTGAAGAAAAAGCCATCATCGACAATTTCCTCTCCAAGAATTCATAAGACCGAACACATAAGAAATACTACTGGAGAACAGGCATCATGAAAAAGATAACCGGAAAAGGAAAGATAATCCTGTACGCGGCGTCCGGGCTCGGCATCAACATGCTGAACCTGATGATGACATCGTACCTGTGCAGCGCTTTGCTGGTTGGCGGTTTCGGAGCGGATGCGGTGAAGAACCAGACGTTCCTGTCAAAGGACCTGGTGGTCCCGGCGGTGTGGGCGGTGTTCGCGCTTATCGCAAAGATCATAGACGGCGTCATCGATATCCCCATGGCGGCGTTCACCGACGGGCTCCGGACGAAGTTCGGCCGCAGGAGACCCGCCCTGCTCATAGGGCTGATCCCCCTGCTCCTTGCGTTCTGCGCGTTCCTCATAGTGCCGAATCCGGAAGGCGCCACCATCTTCAATACGGTATACTACGGCGTCATCCTCTGCATATTCTACAGCTTCTACACCCTCACGATGGTGAACTACTATGCGACGTTCACCGAGATCGTGGAGACCGAGAGGGAACGGAACCTGATGTCGAACGCCAAGTCGGTATATGACATCATCTACTTCATACTCGGATACGTGGTGGTCCGCATGCTGCTGAACGGTCTCAATATCCGCATAGTAGCCCTCATCGTGCTGCCTCTGTCCCTGACCATGCTGATCCCCCTGTTCATGATAAAGGAACCGGATCTCACGAAGGCCGAGGCCCTCGAGAAGACGCCGCGGCTGAGCCTGTTCAAGTCGATCGCATATACGTTCAAGAACCGGACCTTCATCCTGTGGATGATAGCCTATTCGTTCATGACGTTCGGGGTCCAGCTGTTCCTGGGAGGTATCAACGAATATTTCTCATACGTTCACATAAGCATGATATTCGTCATGATGGCCGCCTTCGCGCCCGTGCCCTTCACGCTTATGATCTATGACAGGATCATAAGGAAACACGGCTTTGGCATCGCATACCGCTACGTGCTGGTATCCTTCGCCCTCGGGGCCCTGTTCCTGTTCGGGATATCGTTCCTTCCCGACGGCACCCTGAAGACGGTGCTGTCCATCATCTCGGGCCTTGTGTGCTCTCTGGGCATCGGCGCACTGTTCGCGGTGGCCTATTCGGTCCCGTCCCAGCTTGCGGCCGATGAGGAGAAGAAGACCGGAGTGTCGAACTCCGCCATGTACTTCGCGGTCCAGGGCCTGTTCGCCGGAGTGGCGACGGGCATCGGCACCGGCGTGGTGCTGACGGCCCTCAAGGGAAGCGAGAACAGCAATTCCGGCGCCATCAAGTACATGACGCTGATCTGCGCGGTGGCAGTCATGGTATCGTTCGCCCTGACGTTCACCCTCCCGAAGTCCATAAGACAGATGGGCCGTGAGGACGGAGAAAACTGATACAGACAAAGAAGAGAAATAACCTGGCGAAAGAGAAACATATATGTCGATAAGAAGAATCAACGGTCTGGATCTCGAACAGATGCTGCGGAACGGCCTGGCAAACCTAAGCCGTTCCGAGGATGAAGTGAACCTGCTGAACGTTTTCCCGGTCCCCGACGGGGACACCGGTACAAACATGAGGCTCACGCTCCAGCACGGGATCCAGGAAACGAAGCCCAATGAGCACGCGGGAGAGTACCTGAAGGGTCTCAGCAGCGGCATGCTCCTGGGCGCAAGAGGCAATTCCGGGGTCATACTGTCCCAGTTCTTCAAGGGATTCTACCAGGAACTGGCGCGTTGCGCTGTCCTGGGCCCGGGAGAACTCAGGAACGGGCTCATAAGGGGCTACAGAGTCGCCTACAAGTCGGTGATGAAACCGGTTGAGGGGACCATACTGTCGGTCTCCCGGGAAGGGATCGAGCATATCCGCACCCAGATCGGAAGGAACACTGATATAGACAGCATTCTTTCCATGTACGTGGCAGAGATGAGAAAGACCCTGGCCATGACGCCCGAGATGCTTTCCGTCCTGAAGGACGCGGGAGTAGTGGACAGCGGGGCGTACGGCTTCATCCTCATATTCGAGGGGATGCTCATGTACCTGAGGGGTGAGTATATCCAGCCCGGCAGGGACGAGAAAAAAACCGAAGCTAAGCCCTCTGTGGACCTCAGCCTGTTCAATGAGAACAGCAAGTTCATAGACGGATACTGCATGGAGTTCATCCTCCAGCTCATGAACGACGACCAGTACAACCAGAATTTCAGGCTGAAGGACTTCATCGCCGTGCTGGAGAAAAGGGGAGACTCACTGGTGTGCATCCAGGACGGCAAGAGGGTGAAGGTCCATGTGCACACGAAGACGCCCTCAAACATAATCGCCTATGCCCAGACATTCGGCGAATTCCTGACGTTCAAGCTTGAGAACATGCAGGTGCAGCACAACGAA
Source organism: uncultured Ruminococcus sp. (assembly GCA_902783755.1). Taxonomy (GTDB): domain Bacteria; phylum Bacillota; class Clostridia; order Oscillospirales; family CAG-272; genus UMGS1696. The sequence goes on from CACZSC010000129.1 coordinate 2,435, forward strand.
AGAGACACCATCATAGCGAAGAGGCACAAGCCTCTCTCGGTGATCTCGGTGGTGAACGGCGAGGGCATGGCCAAGCTGTTCCGGGACTTCGGATGCGATGTGGTCATAGACGGCGGCACCACCATGAACACCTCGTCTAAGGAGTTCGTGGAGGCCTTCGGGGAACTTGACGCAGACGCCATAGTCATACTGCCGAACAACAAGAACGTGATCCTTGCCGCGGAACAGGCCGCGAAACTCGAAAATAACAAGAAAGTGGTGGTGATCCCCACCGAGAGCTACGCGGAAGGATATTTCGCCCTGGCGATGGATATCCAGGACAGCAACGACATCGACAGAAGGATAAGCCAGATGTCGAGGGGCCGTGAGGAGGTCGCCACTCTGTGCGAGACCACGGCATCAAGAGACTATTCGTTCCATGAGATCAGCTGCCGCAAAGGCGACGAGATCGTTCTTAAGAACGGCGAGATATGCTCAGTGGACAAGGATTGGAAGACGGCGCTGCTGTCGGCTTTGAGGATGGTGGACGGCATAGAGGACAGGGAGACCTGCGTGGTGTTCAGAGGCGCCGGAGTGCCGGAGGACGACGAGAACGAACTGTCGGAGATCATATCGAATGAATACCCCATGATGGACGTGACCTTCATCGACGGTGGTCAGGTCATATACAAATGGGTCATAGGACTGATATAAAATATGGAATGGTATTGGATTGTACTTATCGCGGTTGCGGGAGCGGTCCTGTTCTTCTTCCTGCTTCCCACTCTCATAATGTCATTCGTCCTCTACTGCGTGCTCCTGGTCAGGAACAAGCCTGACAAATGGGGCAGGGAATGCAGCATGCCTGAGGATCCGGAATGCAAGGAGATGTTCGATCTCGGGCTTGAATGGGACGGGCGGTATAAGGACTGCAAGAAAGAGGTCACCGTAACCAGCGACGGGCTAAAACTCATCGGTGAGTACTATGATTTCGGCGGCAGCTCCGCCGTGATAATAATTTCGGGAAGGACCGAGTCCCTCCTTTATTCCTATTATTTCGCTGAGCCATTCAGATCCGCCGGGTACAACGTTCTGGTGATCGACAACAGGGCCCACGGCCTGTCAGAGGGTAAGATCTCCTCCCTCGGATACAAGGAATACAGGGACGTCATCAGATGGGCGGAACTGCTGCACGACGAGCTCGGCAACGGCAAGATCGTGCTCCACGGCATATGCATAGGAGCGTCGACGGCCCTGTTCACGGCGGTGTCGAAGAAGTGCCCCGACTACATCGAGGCCATATCCGTCGAGGGGATGTACGTGAATTTCTATGAGTCCTTCGTGAACCATATGAAGCACGACAGGCCCCAGACGAAGACTTTCCCCATCATGCAGGAAGTGATGCTCCACATAAGGGTCTTCTCGGGAGCGAACGTTGTGACCGACGGGCCTCTGAAGAGGATCCCGAAACTAAGAAAGCCCATCCTGTTCCTCCACAGCAGGCAGGACCAGTATTCTCTGCCTGACAAGACGGAGATACTGTATGAGAAGTGCACTGCTCCCAAGAGGATAGTCTGGTTCGATACGGGCCTGCACTCGAGGATAAGGATAAACAATACGGAAAAATACGATGAGGCGGTGAGGGAATATCTCAGGGATCTTCCCGGACTGGTCGCCGAATCGAAAACAATACAATGAAAA
>CACZSC010000130.1 GCA_902783755.1 uncultured Ruminococcus sp.
GTGGATTTCATCGCGGCGGAGGATACAAGAAATACCGGTCTCATGCTGTCCCGCTTCGGGATATCAAAGCCCATGGTCAGCTATTTCGAGCACAACAAGGCCGAGCGCGGCGTTCAGATAGCCGAAAGGCTCAGGAACATGGAGAGCTGCGCCCTGGTGACGGACGCAGGGACTCCGGCCATAAGCGATCCCGGGGAGGATATAGCCCGGATGTGCTCCGAAAGCGGCATACCGGTCACTGCGGTCCCCGGCTGCTGCGCTGCGATCGACGCCCTGGTGCTCTCCGGAATGCCGACCAGAAGGTTCGTATTCGAAGGCTTCCTTCCACCGAAGGCGGGAGAGAGGAAATCGGTGCTGGAAGACATATCCCGTGAAAAGAGGACCGTTATACTGTATGAAGCGCCGCACCGGCTCATAAAGACCCTGGAAGAGCTGGCAGGCGTCATGGCTCCCGGAAGAAAGATCACCATATGCCGCGAGCTCACGAAACTGAACGAGGAGATCATCCGCACCACAGTCGGCGAAGCCCCCGGCATATACGGGGACAAAAGCCCCCGCGGGGAATATGTCCTTGTCATCGATGGCGCCGGGAAGGAAGAAACCGGAGCCGCAGACCCGAAGGACCCGGTCGCTCTTGTCGCGGAACTCATGGAATCGGGAATGGCCAGGATGGACGCCATAAAGAAGGCGGCAAAGGATACGGGGATGAAAAAGAACGACCTGTACCGTCTCATCGCGAGGGACGAATGACAAAGGGTGAAAACAAAGTTGTAAAATACGGCATATTCTGATATAATGTCATATCGTTTTATATGACTTACATGGTGACAATATGACTACGATAATAAAGAACGGCCATGTCTACGATACCGCGCTGAAACGGTTTTCGAAAAAAGACATTGAGATACGGGACGGGATCATCGTCTCTGTCAGGGAAAACATCCCCTGTGACGGCGTGACTGTCGACTGTGAGGGCAAATACGTGATCCCCGGACTCGTGGACGTACACACCCACGGCAGGGCAGGATGTGATTTCAATACCGCAGATGCCGGCCAGTGCCTGTACATGAGAAGGAAATACGCCCAGACCGGCACCACCACCGTCATGGCCACGCTGGCCTCAGCTCCCATGGAGGCGTTCCTGGATTCGGCTGAAGCGGTGGGAAAGAACCGGGATGAGACTCCCGGCCTGTGCACCATAGCCGGCATCCATCTCGAGGGAAGATACCTCAATCCGAAGAGACGCGGGGCCCATGCCCCGGAACTTCTCCATGCCCCGGATACGGAAGAGCTCGACATGCTCATGGACAGGATGTCGCCTCTTCCCTTCCATGTGTCGGCCGCCTACGAGCTTGAAGGAGGCGAGCAGTTCCTGCTGCACGCCCTGAGCAGGGGCGCCACATGCGGGCTGGCCCACACCGACGCCACCTACGGGCAGGCGGAACGGTACGCGGACCTGGGGGTGACATCCTTCACGCACACATTCAACGCCATGCGGGGCATCCACCACAGGGAGCCCGGTTGCGCGGTCGCATCCCTTATGGACGACAGAGTGTATACTGAACTCATCTGCGACGGACATCACGTGCATCCCGCCATGATAAAGCTGGCGGCGAAGCTCAAGGATCCGGACAAGCTGGTCCTCATAACGGATTCCCTGGAGGCCGCAGGTTCTCCGGACGGTGAATACAACATCGCCGGGATGCCTGTGACGGTAAAGGACGGTATCGCCCTCACGCCTGACGGGGCTCTCGCCGGAAGCACCCTGGATCTCTTCAGCGGACTGCTTAACTTCATGTCCTTCACCGGCATGGAGCTCGAACAGGCTCTTCCCTTCGCAACGATAAACCCGGCCCGGATGGTAAGGGCCGACGGCAGATGCGGTTCGCTGTCTGAGGGAAAGAGGGCCGACTTCATCATCATCGACAGCAGGGACAAACCGGAACCCGGCACCGTATACTGCTCCGGCGCGCCCGTTTCAATAGAATAACACCAGGAGGTGATATCATGTCAGAAAAATACTACATTACCACTGCGATAGCCTATGCGTCGTCAAAGCCGCATATCGGCAATACATACGAAGTTATAGCCACTGACGCCATCGCGAGATACAAAAGGGCGAGGGGCTACGACGTTTTCTTCTGCACCGGTACCGACGAGCACGGACAGAAGATAGAGGACAAGGCCAAGGCCGCCGGCATCACGCCAAAGGAGTATGTGGACAAGGTCTCCGGACAGATCAGGGAAATCTGGGATCTGATGGATACCAGTTACGACTATTTCATCAGGACCACCGACGAGAACCACGAGAAGAACGTCGCCGCGATATTCAAAAAGCTGTACGAGCAGGGCGACATATACAAGGGCTACTACGAAGGCTGGTACTGCACCCCTGACGAGTCCTTCTTCACCGAGACACAGCTGGTGGACGGCAAATGCCCGGTCTGCGGGCGCGAGGTGGTACTCACGAAGGAGGAGGCCTACTTCTTCAGGATGAGCAAATACGCCGACAGGCTCATGAAATACATAGATGAACATCCGGAATTCATCGAACCGGAAGCCCGCCGCAAGGAAATGGTCAACAACTTCCTGAAGCCCGGGCTCCAGGACCTTTGCGTGTCCAGATCCAGTTTTTCATGGGGCATCCCCGTGGATTTCGATCCCAAGCACGTGGTCTATGTTTGGCTCGATGCTCTCACCAACTACATCTCCTCCCTCGGATACAACCCGGACAACGAAAAACAGCCCGAGGCCTATGAGAAATTCTGGCCGGCGGACGTACATGTCATCGGGAAGGACATCGTAAGGTTCCATTCGATATACTGGCCCATTTTCCTCATGGCTCTGGATATCCCGCTCCCGAAGAAGATCTTCGGCCATCCGTGGTTCAATTTCGGAGCTGACAAGATGTCCAAGTCAAGGGGCAACGTGATCTACGCGGACGAGCTTGCAAAACGCTTCTCGGTTGACGGCGTAAGATACTACGCCCTGGCTGAGATGCCGTATGCCGCCGACGGTTCCATAACGTACGAGTCCATCATCAACAGGTACAATACGGACCTGGCCAACAATCTGGGCAACCTGGTGAGCCGCACCATCGCCATGGGAAAGAAGTATTTCGACGGCATCGTTCCGGAACCGGGTGCTGAAGAAGGAACTGACGCGGAACTCAAGGAGACAGCGGCATCTGCGTATGAGCAGTTCTGCGCGGACATGGACACCTTCCATATCGCTGATGCCTGCACGGAAGTTTTCGGACTTCTAAAACGCGCCAACAAGTACATAGACGAGACAGCGCCGTGGGTCCTTGCAAAATCCGAGGACACCAGGCCCAGACTCGCAACCGTCATATACAATCTTCTTGAAACGATAAGGATAGGAGCCGTAATGCTCCAGTGCCTCATCCCCTCCACCGCGGAGCGCATCTTCTCACAGCTCGGCACAGACGTCAGATCCTTCGATTCCGCGAAAGTCTTCGGCGGCCTTGCCTCGGGCACCGTTCTCGGCGAATCCTCCACGCTTTTCCAGAGGATCGATGAGGATGCCCTGATGAAGGAGATCGAAGCCGAGAAGGAAGCTGCCGCGCAGAAAGCGACGGAACCGGCTAAGCCTGAGATCCCCGAGGGACTCGCAAAGATCGGCATCGAGGACTTCATGTCAGTGGAACTGAGAACGGCACAGATAATCGAAGCCGAAAAGATCGCCAAATCCAAGAAACTGCTGAAGCTCACCCTGGATCTCGGATATGAGAAACGCACCGTCGCATCAGGTATCGCCCTGTTCTATACTCCCGAAGAGCTGGTGGGAAAGAAGATCATCGTCGTTGCAAACCTGAAACCCGCAGTGCTCTGCGGAGTGGAGTCCAACGGAATGATCCTGGCCTCGGGCGAGGAAAAAGTCAGAGTGGTGTTCCTGGATCCGGAGACACCTCTCGGAGAACGGGTCAGATAGGACATCATGAGGATATTCGATTCCCACGCCCATTACGATGACGGGAGATTCGAGGCTGAATTCGAAGGCGGATACCATGAAGCCATCGAACTGTCCCTCAGGGCCGGCGTATGCGGCATAGTGAATGCGGGATCAAGCCTCAGGACCACTCTTTCGTCCGTCAGGCTTGCCGAGGAATACAGTTTTGTCTACGCCACCGCCGGTATCCATCCCAACGATTCACAGTACGTGTCCCTCAGGGAGCTCGATTCCCAGCTCAGGCAGATCGAAGCTCTGGCGGCCCATGACAAAGTGAAGGCGATCGGTGAGATAGGACTGGACTACCACTATGACGACACGGACAAAGAACGCCAGTTCTACGCTTTCGGCGCCCAGCTGGAGATAGCCGCGCGGACAGGTCTTCCGGTGGTGATCCATTCGAGAGACGCGTTTGCGGACACACTTGATTTCATATTCTCCAACCCCGGTATAAAGGGTGTGCTGCACAGCTACAGCGGAAGCGCGGAAGACGTTCCGAGGATCGCGAAAGCCGGATGGTATTTCTCCTTTTCCGGCCCTGTGACATATAAGAACGCTGTAAGGCCCAAGCTTGCGGCGGCAGCCGTCCCTGCGGACAGGATCCTTGCTGAGACGGACGCGCCGTATCTTCCTCCGGTGCCCCACAGAGGGGAGATCAACTGCTCCGCTTTCCTGCCCCATACTCTTGCCTCCATCGGCGAGGCCAGAGGCATAAGCACTGAAGAAGCGGCGGAAATCACTCTGAGGAATGCCATTGAGTTTTACAGGATCGATCCGAACACACTTTACAACGCGTAAAAAACAGCCCCTGACCAAACGGTCGGAGGCTGTATTCTTTTGTAAGCTGTTATTTCACCGCTATAAAGACTATCAGAGCTATAAGCAGGAGTATCACCAGTATCTTGGCCAGTGACTTCCAGACAAAGGGCACGTTCAGGCTCATGTCCATATATGAGCCGTTGATCCTGTATTCGAGTATGGGCTCGAGTATCTCCCTCTCATCCGGCAGGGGATCTTTTTCCGCTTCCGGATCCTTGCTGAAGATCATTGTCCATCTGTCGTCGGAGTCGTATTCCGGCCATGACTTCCCGCCGGTCCCGGGGTCTCCGGTCTTCGCGAACTGCACCCACATGTCCTGAACGGTCCTTGACAGTTCCGGATCCGCGGGCTTTCCCGTATATATGGTATCGTTCGTGTTCCCGAACACATAGGCCAGCTCCACCGCGTGGCACGCTCTAAGGAATTTGTGGCCCGATTTTTCCTTCCAGTAATACATGAAGCACCGGCCGCCGTTCTTCGCGTGCTCCTCGGACTGACGTATCGCCGGAAGCCTGAACATCACTTCAGTGAAGAACGAGGAGATCTTCCAGAGACTGTACCCTTCCTTTACGTCCATGAAGCTGTCCACACGCTCCCGGTCATCGCGGCTCAGGCGCCTGATGCTGTTCTCGAACATGATGGGGGCTCCGAAACGGTAATGGAGGATGCCTCCCACTTCGTTGATCCAGTAGTTGGCTTCGTCCGCGTTCGTCCCTATTATCATATCCACGCCCGAGGTCGCGCCCGTTCTGTACGGTTCATACGGATCTTCAGGGATGAGCACTCCGTCACGCTGCGGAAAGTTGTTGTAGGCGTTGAGTTTTTTGTTTATCCTCATGAGATCCTCTTCCGAAAGCTTCATGAGGTCATCCATCGACGCAGCGCCTGATTCCTTGATCAGACGTTTGGTGAACGGAGCGCATTCCTCTTTCGAGAACGTAAGGGCAACGGACCCGCTCTGGGCGATCACCCTTCTGAACAGGCCCCTGGCCTCAGGGATCCCCGGCAGCAGCGAAACGCTGCCCCCTCCGGCAGATTCGCCGAAGATCGTCACGAGGTCCGGGTCGCCGCCGAAAGCTCCTGCATTCCTTTTTACCCATTTCAGCGCCTCGATCTGGTCCCAGAGGCCCAGGTTCGGAGCATCGGGAAAGGCTTCGCCTCCGGGAACTGAGGAAAAATCGACGAACCCCATGAGACCGACCCTGTAGCCGGCAGTTATCAGTACAATGTCGGGATGGGCCTTAGCGAAATTCATCCCGTCATAGATGGGATCAGCCGTTCCGCCCCAGCCGTAGCTGCCGCCGTGGAAGAACACCATGACGGCTTTTTTCGTCCCGGTGTTCTCTCCCGTCCATACGTTCAGGTACAGACAGTCCTCGCCCTGCACGTAATATGATGCGCGCTCAGTCTCCCATTCGGTCTGGATCGGCGTTCTGCCGTTATACAGCGCTTCGAAAACGCCGTTCCCCTCCGGCGCCTGAACGGTTTTTTTCCACCGGAGCTCCCCGGTGGGAGGACATGCGAAGGGTATTCCCCTGAAAGCAAGGACGCCTTCGCTCCGTGTGCCCACAAAAGTACCGTTGTCACACCTGGCCGCAAGTGAATGGTCATAATCTCCGCAGATCGGACGGTTCTCGCCCCATCTGCTCCGGATAGCGGATCTGATATCCTTTATCTTTTCCATCTGAAGACGCTCTTGATGGTCTGGAAGAAGTTTCTCTTATCCTTGATCTTCTTCGTAAGCTCTCCGATGGTGACGTCGGACTGTGAGTTGTGCGTGACCATGGCATGAGCCAGTCTGACGAATATATCCTTGAAGTGTTCTATGCTTGCCTGCTCATAACGGCTGGCGGCAAAGTCGATCATCAGCTGCAGGCCGTCCGACCCGTCCAGGATCTCCATATCCAGGATCGTCTGTGACGCCGCCTGGTTCTGGCGGACATCGACCATCTCGAAATCGAATCCGTCCATTCCGCTCATATCACGGATATCCTGCTGGTACAGCAGATATGCCGACTCGCCTTTGGCCACCTGGTTGTGGCTGTCCACGTAAGGATAGCAGCTGTGCTCTATGCCCTTCTGGACCTGTTCGTGAACGTCCGCGAACACATCGCGCAGCGTCAGCGAGTCTTTGAACCTGATGCCCACTGGCAGGTCGCGGAACAGAAGTCCCACGCTGCTCATCATCTGCACGTCCTCGCGCCCGTTGTAGATCCACGACAGTTTGATGTCCGGAGTCTCGTTGTATACGGAGATCGCCAGAGCCGCCACCGTGATGAAGAACTCGTTGCGGCTGATCTTGTAGGCGCGCTCCATGGCATTCATCTGAGGCTGTTCGATACCCAGGTCCGCAAACAGCTCTCCCATATGGTTCTCACGGGATTCGTGATCGATCTTCGGATAGCTGGACCAATTCACGCTTTCATACCTGTCCTCGAAGTACTTCTTAGATTCCTCATAGAACGGGGTATGTTTGGCCTCTTCCCTGCGCTGCAGCATCAGGTAATAGTAGTCTTTGTCGAGATCTATGGCCATATATGCCTTGCCCACGTCTCCCATGAACACCTTGAGGCTGGTGCCGTCGAACAGTGAATGGTGCACGTCGAAGAACACGTATCCTGCCTTCTCCGTCTCGAATATGCGGCAGCGGAAGAGTTTACCGCCCACGATCTTGAACGGGTATACCAGCATGTCCTTGACATACTTGAACTCGAACTCGGTCAGCTGTTCCACATGGATGTCCTGGAAAAGCTCGGGCGTATATCTCTGCACAAGCTCGCCGTCGTCATTGTAGGCGAACGTGGTCAGGAGAGCCGGATGGTTGCGGATGGCCGCGCCCATGGCCTCGGCAAGGCGTTCCAGATCGAACAGTTCCTTGTCGACCTTCATGACGGAGAACAGGTTATACATGGTGGAACCGGGAGTGTACAGCTGGTAGTCTATCATATACAGCTGCTCCGTGGTGAGAGGATGTTCTGTCTTGAGAGCGGCGTCGTTCTTTTCATCGGGATCCACGCCGTCGTCATTCTCATGCATCTTCACATACAGCTCTGCTATCTTCTCGGGAGTCCTCCCGCGGAAGATCTCGCTGGCGTTCAGGCCCGGGAGATCGCACTCTGTGATCATCTGTATCGATGCAAGGGAGTCTCCGCCCATCTCGTAAAAGTCGTCATGTATCCCGACCTGGCTCAGCTTGAGGACCTTGGCCATCGCGTCGCAGAGTTTTTCCTGGATCTCATTTTCGGGAGCAACATAATCGGATCTGAAGTCATCGATCTTCGGCTTCGGCAGAGCTTTTCTGTCAAGCTTCCCGTTCGGTTTCAGGGGAACAGAGTCGATCTTCACATAGTATGCCGGTATCATGTAGTAAGGAAGACGTTTCATGAGTTCCTGGCGCATGTGCTCGGTGTCCACCTGCACGTCTGCGGTATAATACGCGCAGAGGAAGCTCTTTCCGTTCTCCTCGAATCCCTTCGCGGCAGCCCAGTCGATGCCCAGGACCTGCTTTACGGCAGCCTCGATCTCAGCGGGCTCAATGCGGTTACCGTTGATCTTGATCATGTCTCCGCTGCGGCCGAGGAGCACATAGTTGCCGTTCTCGTCCCTGCGGGCCAAGTCTCCGGTATGGTACAGCCCGTTGACGAATGCCTTCTCTGTCTCGGCAGGCAGGTTGATGTATCCGCGTACGTAGGGGTTTATGAAGCAGAGCTCGCCGATCTCGCCGTCCTCTGCTTCCCTGCCGTCCTCCGTTATAAGGGTTATCTTGGTCTCGACTTCAGGCTTTCCTATGGGACATGTCTCATAGGGCTTGTCGATCTTGAACACGCCGATTGCGAATCCGCTCTCGCTGGCGGCATAGATATTTATGAGCTCCACATTCTTGTTGTATATGTTGTTTGCGGGCTCACTGCCCACGAACAGCATCCTGAGGAACGGACCCGTCTTGTTGCCGAGCATCCTCACGTATGAAGGCGTCAGGAAAGTGATGGTGATCCTTTTTGCAAGGAACAGCTTTGCCAGGGCCCCCGGATTCTTTATCGTCGCATAGGAAACGATATAGTTCTTCCCGCGGAAGACGTTGAGTCCGCACAGGATGACTATGACGGTAGCCACGAAATTCATGGGAGCGAGAGTAGCGAGACGGTCCTTCTCATTGAAGGGGATGATCCCGCCCGGACGTATGGACTGGATGGCACGTTCCAGGTTCCCGCGCTCGTGCAGCACGCCCTTCGGGTTCCCGGTGGTGCCGGATGTGTAGATCGCGTATGCGGCATCGTGGTCGTCTGCCGGCTCGTATCCTGACAGAGGCTCGTATGCCATGACCGCATCCCAGTTGGCGGAGCTGAGCTCCACCTTGCATCCGCAGTCCTCGCGGATGTACGCTATCCTGTCGGGAGCATACGTGTCCTCGACAAGCGCCCATGCCGCGCCCGCCTTCCAGATACCTATCATGGCAATGACGGGAAGTACTCCTCTCGGCAGATTTATGAGGACAAAATCCTCTTTTCCGACCCCGCTCGATTTAAGCCAGCTGTAGATCCTGCCGGACATGTCGTCAAGCTTCGCGTAACTTATCCCTTTCGCGTGTGATTCATCGAAAAGGATCTCTGCGTCCGGGTCTTCGTGGGTATAGCGCTGCAGTCTTTCAAGTATCTCGCTCATTTTCGGCTTCCTCTCGTTATATATGTTTTTTTATTTCTTCTCTTTGTCGGTCCGTCTGACCCTCACCGTTATCTCCGGCGTCCCGTATTCCGGATTGAAGAGGCCGGCGACGTTTTTCTCATACCATTTCCTGATCTCATCATCCGTCATTTCGCATTTTTCCCCGGACGTCCTGACCGTGACAGTCACCAGCTGTTCCTCTTCCGCTTCCGCAGGGCTGTATCCCGGGGCCTCATCGCGTATCTTCCGGAGCGTGTCGGCCAGGACTTCCGCCCTGAGTCGTTCCGTGAACCCGGTCACTTTCGCCTCTTCGGTCCCGTATGTCTTGTTGAGCTCATATTCCAGCCCGGTCCATGTGCCGATCGGCGACTCGTTGTGCTGAATGACAGCCTCCAGCTTGTCGAAGCATTTGTACAGCCGGGCCTCTTTCGTCTCCAGGGCGTTCATCTCGGTGTAAAGCTCCTTCATCCTTCCGCGGAGCTCTTCCGGCAGCTCATCCACCCAGCGGTCCAGGAGCATGTCCTCTTTTGCCACATCGCCCGGCGTCTTGTCGAACGAGGGTATGTCCCCCGTGAAGCATTCCCCCAGATCGTGGATGAGGCACATGTCCATAACCCTGTCCATGTCCGTGTCAGGGAACTCGTCCTTCAGCAGAAACGCCATCAGCGTGAGCCTCCAGCTGTGATCCGCCACGCTCTCAGGCCTGCCCTTTGAGGTGGCGCAGTGTCTCACGGTGTCCTTCAGACGTTCTGCCACATGGAGTATTTCAAGCAGTTCTCTGGGTCCCATACTGTATCTCCTTTATATGATGGCAGGCGAACATGTCATGAAATAGCCCGCCTCTTTTTTCATTCCGAGCGTATATATCTCGTCAGCGCGCCTCAGCATTGCGTACTGGTCCGCGGCCTCTTCGCTGAGGAACGACGTGTCCGACGGCTTCGTTATGACGCTGATCCCCGTATCCTTCCTTATGCTTCCGAGATACTCTCTCCCTTTCGCATCCGCTGCCAGGAGCATGGTATACAGGGGCGCCTCTTCTTTTCCGGTCGCTCCTGTGAAACTGAAGAGCAGTTCCCGCCTTATCCTTGAAAGAGTGTACTTCTTCGTCGGAAGGTCCCGGATGAAATCAGCCGGGCAGGAACTTTTCCTCGCTATCTTCGATGCGTAGCTCATGATCCCTTCCCCGTCCCGCAGTCCGCGGCACATGATGAAAAGGTACTCATCGAAGAATCCCGGCTCGACAGGGATCAGGCTCGAGAACAGTTCTCTCGCACACCCGGGGATATGTCCGCCGGTATTGTCGATCCCGCCGTCCAGGATCAGTCTTCTAAGATCCGAAGCGGAAAGGCATACCGGGTCTCTCTTTACGATATTGAAGTCATATATCGAATTCTTCCTGCCCCACCGGATGTATTCCGCGCCAAGCTTGTCGTTTTTCCCGAGCGCCGAGCCAAGCCCGCACTCCGACATCGCAGCATCGAAGATCTCCGCCGAGCCCTTTGAAGGAAATTCGGCCTCAAGGCGCTTCTGTATGACCGCGAAATCCGCGGAATCCTTGATGTCCGCAGCCTTCTCCAGCGTATCGGGCTCACCGCATTCCGATCCGAACGTCATGGATGAGCATCCGAGGGAAGAAGCGATATATGCGCCGGCGGAAGCATATCCCTCTGCTCCCATGCAGCTCCATGGGAAAGGAAGCTCCACCACCAGATCGGCACCGGCCGCAAGAGCCGCGGCGGCCCGGGAATACTTGTCGAACAGCGCTGGTTCGGCCCGCTGGGTGAAGTTGCCGCTCATGACAGCGATCACGACACCGGACCCCGATCCCGCTTCACGCATGACCTTCAGATGACCGTTGTGGAGGGGATTCAGCTCACATACCACCGCTGATGCGCGGCAGCCGGACAGGTTCTGTTTTTCTGACATTTTTGTCTTGTATTTTCTCCCGCTTTACTCTATAATATTATAGTCTTTGAAAAACACCATGTCAAACACATTCGGAGGATTATCATCATGAAAGTTTTAGTCGTCAACGCAGGGTCCTCATCCCTTAAGTATCAGCTTTTCGATACGGCCACGGAGTCAGTCCTGGCGAAGGGCATCTGCGAAAGGATAGGCATCGACGGAAGGATCGAGCACAGGAAAGGCGAGAACGGGGAAAAGGTAAAGGCCGAATACAGCATGCCTGACCACGCGGTCGCAACAGAGATCGTCATAAAGTATCTGACGGATCCCGAACTGGGGGTCATCTCCGACATGAGCGAGATCGA